>JACQDI010000011.1 GCA_016201195.1 Acidobacteriota bacterium
CTTTCTCGACCATCGGCGACGGCAGCTTGACCACGAGCTCCCGGGACCCGTTTGCAGCGAGGTCCACCAGCACGGTGGCGTTAACTCGTTTCAGCTCCCGCTGGTAGTCGGTGGCGCCGGCCCACCGCACCTCGCCGTCCGCTCCCTGGAGAGAGAAAAGGACCCGGCGATAGCCGCTCTCTCGAAACACCATCGCGTCTTTGTGTTTTTCCGCCAGGATGGTCGAGTCGGCGTAGGCCGGGAGTTGTCTCCGGTGATTCATGGTCACGGGGACTTGCCGGGCTGTTCCGTGCAGCTCGGTGAGCCTGACCTTTTGGAGTAGCACCATCGGCATGTCGCCGCGACGCTCTGCGGGCGGACCCTGTAGCGGGAAGGCGAACTGCTCGACTTCGTAACCCACGCCGTTGTCTTCGAAGACCGTGGTGATGACCGGGAGACCGTCTTTCAGGCTCTGTCCCTTCCAGGTTCGGGCGATACCCTGCGTAAGGTCGCCGAAGCCGAACCAGAACTGGAAGCGGTCGGGATTGCCGTAGTCGTTCCAGACGCCGGCGCCTCGGTCTATCCCGAACTTGGCGACCGCGCTGTCCCAGGCGAGGCCGACGATGTGGCCCGGACCGCGTTGCTGGGGATTCACATAGCCCGGATTGCCCAGGTCTTCCCATCGGAGTTTATATTGCTCATAGGTCGCCTCGGGCTCGCGCTGCACCTGGTCCAGGATACGCCGGCCTTTCCAGGGTTCCAGGGTTTTCTGGTGATCGGCAAAAGAAACGGCCGGCTCACCCGTCGCCAGAAAGACGTGAAGCGATGGGATCCACAGCGCCTTTTCTTCGAGGAGCTGGTCGATGGCGACCGTAAATCCCTTTGTGCCCTCAGGATCCATTTGGACCGTCAGCTTCGGAGCGTTGACTCTAAAGGCCGGATCGCGACTGAGACGGCGGGCGGTATCGGCGTCGCTCGCGGAAATCAGATCGGCCCAGATGATGTGGAGGTTTTGGAGCTTCTTCGGGGGATCGTCGGGGTAACCGACCGTGAACTCGACTCCGTCGATGTCACCGGCTCCGGCGCTGCTCTGCCAGGCCCCGTCTTTGAGTCCTTCGCCGGGCTCCAGGGAATAGCCCACTACCTGCCGGACCTCGACCCCGCCGGTTGCCGGGATTAGCCGCACGTAGTAGGGCAAGGCTTGCCCGGCTTCGTGTCCCCAGGAGATTCGGACCTTCAGTTGCGCGCAGAAGGCAGGGTTGAGCAGGATTGAGAAGCCTGCCGCCACGGCTGACCAGCGATTCATCGGCACGCCCTTGTCATAATAACCGAGGTGCTGCTCATAGTACAATAGCTGCGATGATCCTGATGCGGCTGCTGGGGCTGGGCTTGGCGGTGGCGTGGATGTGCGCGGGCGAAGAGCCCCTTCGGGTGAGCGCCTGGTACTGGCTGAATTCGGCGCCGGCTTCGGAGTGGGAAAGAGATTTTCGAGCGATGCGCGGGCTGGGGTTTACCCATGCCGTCCTGTGCTGGGGGCTGGACTTGGCCGCTGTGGGCCACCGGCAGGAAGACACCCGGCGGGCGCTTGCGATGTGCCGGCGGGCCGGGGTGAAGGCTTACCTGGTGATCTGGCACCCGACCCACAACTCGCTCGAGCGCCAGCCTGAATTCCAGCAGCGGGACATCGCAGGCCGGCTGCGGTTTGCGTTCGATGTGTTCAACGCCAGGTGGCGGAGTACCCAGTGGAAGGGCTACCTGCAAACCGTAGCGTCGGCGTACCGGGATGAGCCGGCATTCGCGGGCTACATCTTTGATGATTCGTTCGGGATTGGTCCCATCGAGCGCTTCGGCGGGCAGCAGGGGCCGCCTGGGGAGCGCATCCTGGCGGGGGGCAAACAGCGGGCGGGATGGTGGGAGGACTGGGCGCGCGACACGGTGCAATTTCTCCGGGCCGCGGACCCGAATCAGGAGCACGAGATTTATCTCGAAGACGAGGAACATGTCCTGGGACCGCGCGTCCGGGAAACCGTGGGCCTGGACTTCGACCGCGTGGCAAAGCACTTCGATGCAGTCGGAGCTTACACGGCGCGGCCGTGGGATTCGCCGGAGTCCGGCGCGAGGCTGGCCGAGCATACCCGAGAGGTGCTCGAGAAAACCCGGGCGGCGGTGGGGCCGGACAGGAAAATTATTTACACCTTCTGGGTCGCCAACAGCGTGGAGCTTCGGAAGCCAGGCCCGGCTCAATTTCCGACCGTCGACCAGATCCGGCAGATCGCGGACGCGGCGAGGCAGTTCGGCATCCGGCATCTTGACCTCTACGGATTCCGCATTGGGGACTGGGCGGTGTCCGAGCAGGAGTGGCCCAAAGCTCGTCCGGGCACGGCAAAGACCTACCCGCTGACGCGGGGATTCCCAGGCAAATTCCTGTATGACCGGACCGCCATCCACGATGAGCTGCGCCGGTATCTGCAGAGTCTAACTTCCGGAGGATCTCGTTGAGGATCGCGCTCTTGCTGGTGGTTCCTCTCCTGGCGGCGGCCGAGCCGGAGGCGCGAACCTGGACTCCCGAGCCGAAGAGCCTATCGGCCGCGATTACCGACTCCGATCCCCAGACTTATGAAGTCCTCTGCACCACGCCACATCAGGATCCGTGCGACGTAGGCCTGGAGTGGAAGACGGCTGAGGTGATCGGCGAAGTCGTTATCGAATACGCGACCCTGGCCGGAAGGGCCTACCAGCCGGCATTCTCCGGTCAAACACTGCAGTACTGGACAGGAACAGGCTGGGGATTGATACGCGCAGGCGTAGAAATTGACTACCGGAAGCAGGCGGAGTTCGCTCCACTTCAGGGCAGTGGGACCGTCCGATGGACCTACCGGTTCGCGCCGGTGATGACCACCCGGGTGCGGTTGCTGCTGACCCTGCCGCAAAATCCCGACCCGGGGCACCGCTGCTACGCCGTCCGCGGGATGCGTGCGGCCAAGAGCGAGGGTGGCGCAGCGGCGAGCGGCGTTCGGGTGCTCGGGAAGTTCCCTTCTATGCCCCACTGGCTGGAGCCGGGAGCGGATCTCGCAGCAGCGGCGACCGTCACGGCAGGGAAAACTGCGGAGGTACGCTGGACGCGGCGCTTGATGGTGAATCACATCCGGACGGAGCCTGTGTCGGATCCCCTGGGCGTCGAGTGGTGGGACGGCTCGGCCTGGCGCGACGTCGAAGCGTTGCCGGCTCCGGGTCCGGGGGAAGCGCGGTTCCTTCCGGTTTCAACCGAGCGACTGCACGTCTCGGGCAGTGGAGCTGCGATCCGGCGCGTGGAGGCGCGACTCGATTCGGAAGCGGAACGATACTTTCGCGATGTGGGACAGTCCCGCGCCGATCTGCTAGGCGCGCGATTTCGAGCGCAGCCTCGGCCGGATCTGGCAGCTATGCAGTCCCTGCTACTGCCCCTGGATTTTGCCAAAGCCGCGATCGGGCGACCGGCGGATGAGCAAGAGACGGTCGTTCTATCGAACGGCTCTTTCCTGATGGCTCAGCCGGACCAGATCGACCGCTGGTTCGCCCCCGCCGCTGGGGCCGACAAGCAGCTCTTCGGTACGGACTGGAACCGCGTCGAGGCGCGTTACCTCGACGGGTATCTGCCCGCGACCATTACTACCTACACTCACCGAGGCTTGTGCTTCTCCGAAAGGTTGTATGTCACGGCCCCGGGCGAGGATCTTTACGGGACCGTGGTCGAGGTCACGATCACCAACCAGTCGGCTGCCGCGGGGACCACCGCGTTCACCCTGGCCATGGGCCGGCGGCGAAACCAGCGCGGGCCGGGGACAAAGTCGAGCCCCTTTTATTTCAATCCGGAAGTGACTGGATATCAGCTTGATGCAGACCGGCACACCGTTCGCAACGCGATAGGCGAGGTCATCCTCTATTCGGAGGCAACGGGAGTCTGGGAGGGTACATCCCGGGAAAACCATCTGCGCTACGAACTCACGCTCGGGCCGAATCAGAGCAGGACCTTGCGCTTTTTCGTTCCTTCCGTTGAAAAGCCGCTGCGCAGCGTCCCCTCGCTCGACTGGCAGGCGTCGCTCGAGCGCTTTCGGACCTGGTGGAACCGGAAGCTGAACGCCGGTATGAAGATCGAGCTGCCTGAGCCGGCGCTGAACGCAATCTACAAGAACCTGCTGGCGCAGTCGCTCATTGTGACGCTGGACGGCGAGTCCCAGGTGAAGTACGGGGCGTACTTCTACGAGAGCTACTTCGGCATTGAAGAAGGATGGCCCGCCGTCGCGCTTGCGCAGTTCGGCCACTCCGCCGAGGCGCAGAAGATCCTCTCGATCATGCTGTCGCCGGAGCTGATGGACAAGAAAAACTACCATCACCAGTACCGCAACGGGTTGGAGCCCTGGTACGCGGTGACGATTTACCGGCTCACGCGCGACCGCGCCTGGCTCGAGAGGATCGCCCCGGACCTGGAGGCGGCTGCGGAATGGACCATCCACGTGACCGGCGAGAACAAGGATCCGAAATATGCCGGGATCCTTCCGCGTCACGCCTACGGCGGCGACATCAAGACGCCCGCGTACAGCTTTTATTCGAACGCCACCTGCTGGCGGGGCCTCAATGATACGGCGCTCGCCTTCCGGCTGCTGGGGCGGCAGGAGCAGGCGCAGCGATATCAGGAAGAGGCGGACCGGTACCGCCGCCGCTTGTGGAATCTGGCCGACCGGCTGGCGGACCACAAGGAGAACCCGCCGTTCCTGCCGATGTCGTTCGAGGTGGGCGAGGGCTCGCAATACCGGGAGAAGGAACCCTCTTACGCGTTCCTGGGGATCAACGCACCGGCCAGCAACACCTGGGTTTACCTGGCCAACTACTGGAACCTGTTCGCGCCCATGCTGCTCGAGGTGAAGCTGTTCGAGGCGAGCGACGCACGCGCCGCCTGGATTCCGGATTACATGGAGGCGCGCGGCGGTGTGCTTGCCGGCCTGGTGCGGTTCACGCTGGGGCTGGATCAGATCTACGGCAAGGGCTATTACGAGAGCCTGCTGGAGCGGGGAGCGCGCGACCGCTTTCTGACGTCGCTCTACGGGATCCTCGCGCACGGCATGTCGCAGAACCTGTACAGTTTCCCCGAGGTCGCCGGCGTGTTTCCGCTACGGGTCGGCAACGGCGCGCTGTGGCGGGAATACCAGCGTAACCTGTGGAACTGGTATTTCCTTTGGACCTGGGGCTTCGAGGGCTGGCAGAACTGCGAAGGTGAGCCGCTTTCGGCCGGTCCGGGCATGGCGCTCCAGTTACTGCGAATGGCGCTGGTGCGGGAGACCATCGAATCGTCGCCGCCGGATGGACTGCGGCTGCTCGACGGCGTTCCGGCGCATTGGTTTGAACCGGGCCAGCGAATCGTGGTTCGGGACGCTCCCACCTTTTTCGGCCGGATCTCGCTCGAAACCGAGGCCGGCGCGGGGAGCGTTCGCGCTCGAGTGGTCCGCTCATCGGACTTCAACGCCCGGCAGGTGATCCTGCGGCTGGCTCATCCCTCGGGGCGCCCCGTGCGCCAGGTGACCGTCAACGGCAAGCCCTGGAGCGATTTTTCGGGCGACGAGATCCGCCTGCCCTCCGCCGAACGAATCGAAATCACGGCCGCCTTCTGACGATGAGCCGGCTCGATTGGGGGATCCTGGTCGCCTACTGCGGGCTGCTGATCGCCGTAGGCCTGTATTTTCACCGCCGCGCCGCGTGCAGTGTGGAGGGGTATTTCATTGCCGACCGCAACCTTCCGTGGTGGGTGATTGGGCTCTCCGACACCGCTGCCTACACGGGCGGAGGCCAGGCCTTCTTAATGGTCTTTTTTCTGGGAGGCTTCCGTGGTCTATGGTTGATGGCCTGGGTGAGCTGGGTGATCTGGATGCCCCTGGTGGCGGTGTTGTGGGCAAAGATGTGGCGGCGGCTGGGCGTGGTGACCAGCGGAGAATTCATCGAGCGGCGATATGGCGGGCGCGCGGCGCGCGTGTATCGCAACGTGTTCGCCGTTTACGCGTGCCTGGCCTGGGGGCTCGTTGTGCTGGCGTATGTCGCCGCGTGGATGGCAGCAACGCTGGCGCCGGTCCTGGGGTGGTCCAACGGGCAGGTGCTGGCGGTATTCGGCGCCGTGACCCTGGTCTACATCCTCCTTTCAGGCTTTTTCGCGGTCGCTTACAACGACGTGATTCAGTTCGTGCTGCTGATGGCGGGCAACAGCATCTTCGGGCTGCTTCTGTTGCGCCAGGCGGGCGGCTTCGAGACGGTGTGGAGCAAGATCGCCGCCCTGAGCGGGGAGCACTTCCTCGATCCGCTGCCCTGGGGTGGCAAACTGACGGCGATCTCAGTGCTGGCGTTGTGCGTCCAGGGGCTGTTCTTCGCCGGCTCGCCGTATGCCGGCGAGGGATGGACGGCACAGCGTTACATGGCGGCCCGCAGCGAGCGCCACGCGGTTCTCGGGCAGATGTTCAACGGCTTTCTGGCGCTGGTGGTTCGGCTGATCCCGTTCGTGCTGATCGGGCTGGCGGCCGCCGCGTTGCACGCCCCGGAGTCGGCGGCCGTTCCTGCCCAGTTGTGGGGAGAACTGGTCCGGCAGGATGCCCCTGCAGGTCTCTTCGGACTATTGCTGGTCGGGGGACTCGCCGGATACATGGCTTCTATCTCGTCGATGGTCAACTGGGCGGCAAGCTACCTCATGAACGATCTGTACCGCCTTAGCCTGCGGCCGAATGCCTCTACGAAGGAGTACATACTGGTAAGCCGGCTCTGCTCGGCGGCGCTGTTGATGGCGGCGCTCGCCTGGGGAGCGGTGATCGACCCGGCCGATCTCGACAGATGGGTTCTGTTCATCAACTCGGCGCTGGTGGTCTTCCCCTTGCCCCTGGCGTGGCTGAAGTGGTTCTGGTGGCGCACGAACGTGTTTGGCGAGATGGTCGGGACCTTGGGGGCCTTCCCGGCCGGCTACGTGGTCTGGTTCGGCTCGGATCGCGCGTTGCCCGCAGGCCTGCGGGCTTGGTGGCGCAACCTCACGGGATGGAGCCTGGACGGCCTGGTACCGGCGTTCAGCAACCTGGACCGGTATCCGTTCTGGGCTGGCTTCGGTATTTTGTTCGGCCTGGGTTGGGCTTCGATCCTGCTGGCGACGCTTCTGACGCGCCCGGAGTCGATGGAGGTGTTGCGCGGCTTTTACCGGGTAGTGCGGCCGATCGGGTGGTGGGGGCCGGTTCGGGCCGGCCTGCCTGCGGCGGAGGTGGCGAACGTTCGCGCAGAGACAGCGCGCGACATGCGCGCCTGCGTCTGCGGTATCTTATTCTACTTCGCCATGACGGTCTCGTTCTTCAGCTTGGCCGGCGGGCGGTACCTGGCAGCCGAGGCCGCTGTGCTGCTGACCTTGATCAGCGGGCGGTCGTTTCTGCGCTCCACCCTGGGAAAGGCATGATCTTCGATTTTCACTGTCACTTCGGCCGGTCCTTCTTTCGTTACCGCGAGTACCGGATGGATCCGGAGTCGCTGCTGCGGGAGATGGACCGGCATGGAGTCGGACGCGCGGTGCTTTCGGCGGCGGGCGAGTTCGCCGCGTTCTTCAACCAACGCGGAAACGACGAGATCGCCGCCGTGACGCGGCGGTTCCCTGACCGCTTTACGGGTTTCGCCACCGTCAATCCGTGGATGCGGGGCAAGGCGGTCGATGAAGTGCGGCGAGCGCGGGAGGCGTTGGGACTCAGCGGCGTCATCCTTCATCCGATGCTGCAAGGGTTCGAAGAGAACGATCCGCTGGCGTTTCCGGTGGTGGAGGCGGCAATCGGACTCGGACTGCCGCTCTACGTGACGGGCGGCGCGCC
>JACQDI010000519.1 GCA_016201195.1 Acidobacteriota bacterium
CAGCCCGCCCACGGTCAGGGCCAGCGCGGCGCCGCCCGCGAGATACACGCCCGGCGGCCGGGCAGGCCGCACCCAGCCAATCGCCTGCCGGAACGGCCGCGAATCCCGCGCCCGCACGATGCGGTACACGATCCAGAACACGATCGCCCACCACGCCAATTGCGTCGGCAGAATGAACGAAATGCGCGTCATCGCCTCGGTGAGGCGGAAGGAAGGACCCCGCAGTTGCCCGATCAGCAGCAGGGCCAGCACCCCGCCCAAATACACCAGGACCTGGGCGCCGACGGCAAAGCCGGTCACCACCGCCACGTCCCAATAGGTCCACGCCCGTTCCGGCAGCTCACGACCCGGCGGGGGCTCAGGAGCAGGCCCGGCTTCGGTTTCTTCGATCGGATCCATCTCAGTCGGATCCATATCTCCCGGCTCCTGACTCTCGCCCCCTTTTGAGCACCCTGGCCAACGCGGCCCCCGTGTGGCTCGACCGCGACCGCAGGATCTGCTCGGGGGTTCCCGCCGCCACCACGCGGCCGCCGGCGTCGCCCCCCTCCGGACCCAAGTCGATGATCCAGTCCCCGGTCTTGACCACGTCCAGGTTGTGCTCAATCACGATCACCGTGTTGCCCAGATCCACCAGGCGGTGCAGCACCTCTACCAGCTTCCGCACGTCGTCGAAGTGCAGGCCGGTGGTCGGCTCGTCCAGGATATAAAGCGTGCGGCCCGTCTGGCGGCGGCTCAGCTCACGGGCCAGCTTGATGCGCTGCGCCTCGCCGCCGGAGAGGGTCACCGAGGACTGTCCCAGGTGGATGTAGCCGAGCCCCACCTCGCACAGCGTCTGTAGCTTGGCATGAATCTGGGGGATGTTTTCGAGCACCCCGCGTGCGTCCTCCACGGTCGAGTCCAGCAGGTCGGCGATCGAGCAGCCCTTGAACTTGACCTCGAGCGTTTCCTGGTTGTAGCGCCGGCCGCGGCACACGTCGCAGGTGACGTAGACGTCAGGCAGGAAATTCATCTCGATGCGCCGCTGCCCGTCGCCCTGGCAGGCTTCGCAGCGCCCGCCCTTCACGTTGAAGCTGAACCGGCCGGCGCGGTACCCCCGCTCGCGGGACTCCGGCAGCATGGCGTAGAGGTCGCGGATGGGCGTGAACACGCCGGTGTAGGTCGCCGGATTGGAACGCGGGGTGCGCCCGATCGGCGACTGGTCAATGCGAATGACCTTGTCGACCTTGTCCAGACCCCGGATTTCCTTGTGACGTCCCGGCTCCTCAATCGAGCGGTAAATATGGCGAGCCAGGGCGCGATAGAGGATGTCGTTCACCAGGGTCGATTTGCCGCTGCCCGAGACGCCGGTAACCACCGTCAGCAGCCCGAGGGGAAACTCCACGTCGATGCCCTTCAGGTTGTGCTCTTGCGCGCCCCGCACCAGCAGAAAGTCGCCGTTGGCCGCCCGGCGCCGCGGCGGGATGTCGATCGCTTGCTTGCCGGCCAGGTACTGCCCCGTGAGCGAGTCCGGGTTGCGGGCGATGTCGGCCGGGGGCCCGCACGCCACCAGCCCGCCGCCGAGCCGACCCGCTCCCGGCCCCAGATCCACGACGTAGTCCGCCCGTTCGATGGTCTCCTGGTCGTGTTCAACTACGATTATAGTGTTTCCGAGATCGCGGAGTTGCTCCAGCGTCTGGAGGAGGCGATTGTTATCCCGTGGATGCAGGCCAATGGAGGGTTCATCGAGCACATAGAGAACCCCGCGGAGCTTGGTGCCGATCTGCGTGGCCAGGCGAATGCGCTGGGCCTCGCCGCCGGCAAGGGTTGCCGCCGAGCGGTCCAGGCTCAGGTAGCCCAAGCCGACGGTGAAAAGGAATTCGAGGCGCTTGGCGATCTCTTCGAGGATCTTGCCCGCGATCTGCTCCTCGCGGCCCTTGAGGTGGATGCGGCGGGTGACCTCCAGGGCGCGGGAGACGGGCAGGGCCGTGAACTCGGCGATGGAGAGATTGGCCACCTGGACGGCCAGGCTTTCCGGTTTTAGCCGCCGACCCCGGCAATCCGAGCAGGTGACGGCGGACATGTATTGGGTGAGCCACTCCCGGTAACCCTCGTTACTACTATTGTCATATGTATCTTGTAGTATTTTGACGCTTCCGTCCAGCAGATACGCTTGCGCCTTCTTGGGAAGCTGTTCAAACGGCTTGTCTAACTCGATCGGGTGAGCCCGCGCAGCGTCTTCCAGGAAGCTTTGCACATAAACTGAGGATGCCCCCGGTCCCAGGCCGCCGTCGAGCAAGGGCTTGGCGGGGTCGGCCAGCACTTTGGCTGGATCAAAGGACCACCGGCTGCCGAGGCCCGCGCAGGCCGGGCAGGCGCCGTAGGGGCTGTTGAAGGAGAACGATCGCGGCTCGAGCTGGGGGACGCTCGCTCCGCAGTCGGTGCAGGCGAGCTTCTCGGAATAGAGCCGCTCCACTCCCCCGACCACCGCCACCTGGACGATCCCTCCGGTAAGCTTGATCGCCGTCTCGACCGAGGCCTGGATGCGCTTCTCGATGCCTGGCTTGACCAGCACCCGGTCGACTAGCACTTCGATGGTGTGGTTCCGGCGCTTGTCGAGCTGGATCTCCTCGTCGATCGGCCGCAGCTCGCCGTCGACGCGGGCGCGCAGGAATCCCTGCCGGGCGAGCTTCTCCAGCTCCTTCTTGAACTCGCCCTTGCGCCCACGCACGATGGGGGCCAGGATCATGACCCGCTCGCCGGCG
>JACQDI010000520.1 GCA_016201195.1 Acidobacteriota bacterium
CTTCAGCGGCTCGGCGATTTGAATCTCGTAATGAGTCCAGATGAATTGGTGACCGGCGTCCCAGGCCGACCAGGATCGCAAGCAGCGGCCATCCACGATCCGCTCCGAGCGCTCGACGATCTGCTCCAGCGTAAAGCGCGGGACCATGGTCGCGGGAGCCGTCGCCGCCAGGCACAACCAACCGAAAAGTGCGAATTTCTTCATGCTTTCCATTTTATCCTTATCGGCCGGAAGCCCGCCGCCCATGATACCGAGCCACGTTCTGCAGGGCCTGGTCGGCGGGGCGCAGGGCGAACAGCCGTTTCAGAATCGGCATGAACGGGACGGTGAAGATGACCTGCACCACGCCGGTGGCCATGACGACGAGCCAGACGCCGGCAGCCAGCGCCCGCTGCCAATCCCCGTGGAGCCAGAACGCGGCGATGCAGGCGGCGTAGACGACGGCCTGCAGGGCGCGGTTGCCCATCAGGAGCCCCACGTAGTTGAGCCGTTGCGCGTAGAACAGCATGTGGGCGATCTGTATGGCCAGGAACAACCCGATCGCCGCCAGCACGGCCATGTCGATCGGCAAGCGCCAGACCAGCAGCGGAAATGCCCAGATCGCGGCGGTCGACGGCCACAGGACCCACAGCGCCGCCTCCCCGAGCAGGGTGTTCAGCGAAACCCGGCGCAGCAGGGCCTGGTGCTCGCGGCGCATTTCGTCCTCGCTCGCCTGGAATTTCAGACCGCCGGAAGCGAAGACGCCCTTACCGGGCACGTTGCGGTATTCGACGGCGAAGAGATTGTTGGATGAGCGGCTCATTCAGGCTCGGGCCTACCGGCGGGTCCGCAGCGCAGGGCAGTGTTTTTTTTGCGGACCTACAGAGTGAGAGCCGCACCTACAGTATCATAGTCCCGTTATGACGAAGCTTGGCGTGCTGGCGGTGTTGATCGCTCTGGCGAGCGGGTGCAAGGGGCCCGCGCCCTCGCTCGAGAGGCGGGCGCGGACGGCCCTGGCGAAGACCGAAGGCGAGATCCGGCTGGCCGGGCTCACCAAGCCCGTCGAGGTGCTGCGCGACAACTGGGGTGTGCCCCACATCTACGCGCAATCGGAGGCCGACCTCTTCTTTGCCCAGGGGTACGTGGCCGCGCAGGACCGGTTGTTCCAGATGGAGCTGTGGCGGCGCACCGGGGCCGGGGAGCTGGCCGAGATTCTGGGTCCCGCCTACGTCGAGCGCGACCGCTTCGCGCGGCTGGTGCGTTACCGCGGCGAGATGGACGCCGAGTGGTCGAGCTACGCCCCCAACGCCAAGCCGGTGATCGAGAACTTCGTGCGCGGGGTCAATGCCTTCATCGACGAGCGCACCGACAACCTGCCCATTGAGTTCCAGTTGCTAGGCGCCAAACCGGGCAAGTGGAAGCCCGAGGACGCCGTGCTGCGGATCGCCGGGTTGCTCATGTGCCGCAACGCGGTCAACGAGATCAGCCGCGCGATGCTGATTTCACGGCTGGGACCGGAAAAGACGGCCGAGTTGCTGCCCCCCGATCCGCTCACCAAGCTGCCCGACATGCGAGAGCCGCTGCTCGCGGGCATCGACGGGAGGGTGGTCAAGACGCTGCAAGAGGCTATCGGGCCGGTGCGCTTCGAAACCGAGCCGGGAAGCAACAACTGGGTGATCGACGGGACGCTTTCGGCGACCGGCAAGCCGATCCTGGCCAACGACCCGCATCGCCCGGTGGTGCTGCCATCGTTGCGATACCTGGCGCACCTGGTGGGGCCGGGCTGGAACGTGATCGGGGCGGGGGAGCCGGCGCTGCCCGGCATCGCCGTAGGGCACAACGAGCGCATCGCCTTCGGCTTCACCATCGTCGGCACCGATCAGCAAGACATTTATGTGGAAAAGACTGATCCCGCGAATCCCAACCGCTACCAGTACAAGGGCGAGTGGCGTGAGATGAAGGTGGAGCACGAGAAAATCCGCGTCAGGGACAAGAGCGAGCCGGTGGAGGTAGAGCTGAAGCACACCCACCACGGTCCGGTAATCTACGAGGAGCCGGCGAAAGGGCGGGCGTTCGTGCTGCGGTGGGTGGGAACCGAGCCGGGCACGGCAGGATACCTGGCCTCGCTCTCGCTCGACCAGGCGCAAAACTGGCAGCAGTTCCTGAGCGCCGTGGAGCGATGGAAGGTGCCTTCGGAGAACATCATCTACGCCGACGTGGAAGGCAGCATCGGCTGGATCGCGGCGGGCCTCGCGCCGGTGCGCAA
>JACQDI010000012.1 GCA_016201195.1 Acidobacteriota bacterium
CACTCCAGATCATCTGTCGCTCGAACACGCAGCCGAACTGACTCGCCACCGCGGCGATTACCTGTTCCCTTGCCGGGGCGCGGCCCAGCAGGCGCTCCATGGACGTCACCGGCTTGCCGGGCAGGCCACAGGGAACAATGTAGTCAAAGTACGACAGGTCGGTGGACACGTTCAGCGCGAAACCGTGGCTCGTGACCCAGCGGCTGATGTGGACGCCCATCGCGGCGATCTTCGCTCCGCCAGTCCACACGCCGGTCATCCCTTCGGCCCGGCCGGCGGCGATCGCGAACTCGCCCAGCGCATCTATCAGCACCTGCTCGAGCGCCCGCAGGTAGGCGACCACGTCGCGCTTCCACTGCCGCAAGTCGAGGATCGGGTAGCCCACCAGTTGCCCGGGCCCGTGATAGGTGATGTCCCCGCCGCGGTCGGTCGGGTAAAATTCGACGCCCGCGCGCCGGAGATGCTCTTCGCCGGCAAGCAGATTCTCCAGCCTGCCGTTGCGGCCCAGCGTGATGACGTGGGGATGATCGAGCAAGAGAAGCGTGTCGGGGATGGTTCCCCGCTGGCGCTCGGCCACCAGTTGCCGTTGCAGGTCGAGCGCCGCCGCGTAGTCGACGCGGCCCAGGTCAATCCAGCGGCACTCAAGCATTGATGGACAACCCGTACACGGCGTTGAACACCTCCCCCATCATCTCGGCCAGGGTCGGATGCGCGTGGATGGTCTGCTGGATCGTTTCCACCGTGGCCTCGGCTTCCATGGCTACCACCGCCTCGGCGATCAGCTCGGTCGCTGATGGCCCGATGATGTGGACGCCCAGAATCTCCCCGTACGTCTCCTCGGCGACGACCTTGACGAAGCCGGCGTGGCTCCCCAGGATCGACGCCTTGCTGTTGGCGCCAAAGCCGAATTTGCCGATTTTGATCTTGTATCCCTGAGCCTTCGCCTGGGCTTCGGTCAGGCCCGCGCTGCCGATCTGGGGCTCGCAGTAGGTGCAGTTGGGCACGCGCCGGTAGTTCACGGGGCGCACCGGTTTACCGGCGATGTGGCCCACCGCCACGAGACCCTCCATCGACGCCACGTGCGCAAGCTGCGGGCTCGCGGCCACGATGTCGCCGATCGCATAGACGCCCGGCTCGGCACTGGCCATATACGGATCGACGGGAATGAAGCCGCGGTCGGTCTGGATGGCCGTGTTTTCGAGGCCGATGTTGTCGGTGTTCGGCTTGCGGCCTACCGCGACCAGGACCTTCTCCACGCAGATCTTCCGGTCCTTGCCGGCCGAGTCGCGAAAGGCCAGGTCCACACAGTCGGCCCGCTTCTCGACCCGCTCCACGCGAGCGCCGGTTTCGATGGCGATGGCCTGTTTCTTGAACGCGCGCGCCAGCTCGGCGGAAACGTCCTCGTCCTCGAGCGGGACCAGGCGGGGCAGCATCTCAATTACGGTCACCTCGCAGCCGAACCGCCGGTAGATCGACGCGAACTCGACCCCTACCGCTCCGGCCCCGATGATGGCCAGGGACTTCGGAATCGCAGCCAGCTTCAGGATCTCGATGTTGGTGAGGATCCGCTCCGGATCGGGCTCGAGCCCCGGCAGCATCCGCGCCTCCGAGCCCGTCGCCAGGATGATGCTCTTGGCCTCGACCTCGCGCTTGCCGTCTTTTCCTTCGACCTCGACCCGCCCGCCGCCCTTGAGCCGCCCATAGCCCGAAATGGTCTCGATTTTGTGTTTCTTGAACAGAAACTCGATGCCCTTGGCGTGTTTCGCGACGATCTTGTCCTTGCGGGCCTGCACCTTGCTCCAGTCGAGCCGCACGTTGTCGCAGGAGATGCCGTGCTCTTCGGGGTGCAGGAAGTGCTCGTAAATGTCGGCGCTATAGAGCAGCGCCTTGGTCGGGATGCACCCCACGTGCAGGCACACGCCCCCCAGCAGCGAATGCTTTTCCACCACCCCGACCCGGAGGCCATACTGCGCCGCCCGCACCGCGGCCACGTAGCCCCCAGGTCCGCTGCCGATGATCAGCAGGTCGTGCATCCGTCTAGTGCAACGCCATCCTTTCCCCGTGCTGGGGCACGTGGACCTCCCAGCCTAGCTTCTGTTCGATACGCTGTTCGAGCGCCCGCGCCGACTCGGGCTCGCCGTGGACCAGCAGCACCTGCCGGGGGGGCGTGCGAAAGCAGGCCAGCCACTGCAGCGTTTCCTCATAGTCGGCGTGGTCGCTGAACCCCTC
>JACQDI010000514.1 GCA_016201195.1 Acidobacteriota bacterium
CAAAATAAACCGGCAACATGGGTGACACTTGTCCATGTCGGAGGCGTCCTGCCATCGGGGTTCCGACGCCTGTGTTCCTGCCCAAAGCCTTCCTTCCCTTCTGGAACAGGAGAGGATTTTTTTGCAGGTGGGCGGGCCCTGTCAAGGGCGCGCGAAGTTGGCGCGGCGGAGCAAACCCTTGACAGGGCCCGCCCGCCTGCACACAATCGAGTCCAGAAGGGAAGGAAGGCGGGCTTTCCAGTTCGCACCCTGCTAGCCTCGGATACGATAGTCATGTTCGTCAAGCCGTCCTAATAACACCTTACAGAAATAAATGGACCAGATGCCATCGTCGATCTCCTCCCGCCCGATGTGGTGCTGCTTCAGCGCGTTGGCGATGAACAGCACCCGCTTCTGGAAGCGAATGGTGCCGGCGTTGGTGACCCTCTTGACCACCTAGTGGCCGGGGTACTCGATCGCGGGCAGGCGACCCGTATACACACAGTTCGAGGGACGGTACACCGACGCCGGCGTCTTCCCGTCCAGGGCCTGGTGGGGGCGTTCTTCATGGTAGAGGTGCCGAAACTGGTGAAAGGCCCGTTGCTGTGCCGCCAGGTTGGCCCGAGGCGGCCGAATGGCCTCGCCCTTCAGGGTCTTGTGCCTCCGCTCGTGCGCCCCGTTCTGCTGCGGAGGGGCCGGCAGGATGCGCTGGTGCTGAATCCCCAGCCGCCTCCACCACACGTTGAGCTGCGAAAGCCCGTGCCTCCCCGTGGTGGCAAACGGGACCCCGTGGTCGGTACGGATGGCCTGCGGCACGCCGTACTCCCGGAACACCCGGTCGAAGACGGGACGCACCCCGTATCCTTTGGTGGACAGCAAGCCCTGACAGGCCAGCAGACAGCGGCTGTGCAGATCCAGGATGGTGAGTGGGTAGCAGTAGATCCCGTCCCGGGTCCGGAAGTGGCCCTGGAAGTCGGTCGTCCACAGATCGTTCGGCTGGGTCGTCACCGCTGGCACCACCCCTGGGTGTTGGTAGTGACGTCTCCGCCGCCGCTTCTGCACCAGCCCGTGTCGGGCCAGCAGGTCCCCGGCCGTGCTGACGGCCGGCAGATCCAGCTCCGGATACCGCGGTTCCAGCCAGTCCAACAGCTTCCCCGGGCCCCAGCTCGGATGCCGCCGTCGCGCCTCGCACAGCAACCCCGCTACTTCTTCCGAGATGCTGTGGGGACACTGGTGCGGCGCCCGGCTGTGATCCACCAGACCTTTTCGTCCTTCCTGTTCGAATCGTTCCAGCCACTTGTATCCCGTCTTGCGGCTAATGTCGTACCGCTCGCACAGCTCCGTCATCGTGTACAGCCCCACTCGGTGATCCTCTATGAACCGCTCTCTCTGTTCCAGGGGTGATGTCTCCCACCAGGGCATCGGCTCTCCTCCTGTCCGCTGCCCAGGTTAGCGGTGTCACCCATGTTCCCGGTATAATCTGTTACCCATGTACCCGGTTTGTACCGAGCGCCCGCCTAACGAAGCGTTGCAGCTGACGAGCAAACAACGCCCGCCGCTGAACGCCGAGTCGTTAGGCTGTCAAGAAAGGACGAAATTGAACCATGATTAAAGTGTCACAGTTCTCCAGATCAGCATTCGTCTTGGTGCTGGCCCTATTGGTTTGCGCCCTGGGGTCCCTCGTGAACGCACAGTCCAGTGCGAAGGCAGAAAAGACCGTGCCGCTGGTCGGGACGACATGGTCGGGAACTGACTCCGATGGTGACCACTATGTATTCACCTTTGAACATGATGGTACGCTTGCCTACAAATCGCCCACCGGCTCCTTCAGGAACGGGACATGGAACCAGTTCAAGAACGCCGTGTACTATAGTGGTCCCCAGATTTCAGACCAGGCAATAAGCTAACATTTCGGCGGAGTCGTTGACAAGGAGAGGTCGATGACGACGACGAGAAAGCAGTACAGTCCGAGGTTTAAAGCGCGGGTGGCGATCGAGGCGATCCGCGGCGAGAGGACGCTCAGTCAGTTGGGATCGCAGTTCAAGGTGCATCCCATCCAGATCGCGAAGTGGAGAAAGTCGGCGTTGGAGCAACTGCCAGAGCTCTTCGTGGACGGGCGGACGCGCAAGGGGCGGAACGGGGAAGCGGACAGCGACGCACTCTACGAAGAGATTGGGCGGTTGAAAGTGGAACTGGACTGGCTCAAAAAAAAAGTCGGCCTGCTCGATTGAGGAGAGGCAGCCGCTGGTGGAGCGGGGCCACCCGGAGATCAGTGTGCGGCGGCAATGCGAGTTGCTGGGCGTCAACCGCTCCGGGTTGTATTACGAGCCGGTGGGTGAAAGCGAAGAGAACCTTCTGCTCCTGCGGTTGCTGGACGAGCAGTACACACGGACGCCGTTCTAGGGGAGCCGGAAAATGACGGAGTGGCTGGCAGGCGCAGGCCATGCCGTGAACCGCAAGCGCGTTGCGCGGCTGATGGAGTTGCTGGGCATCGAAGCCGTTTACCCAAAGCCGAAGCTGAGCCAGCCGGGGGAAGGCCACCGGATCTACCCGTACTTGTTGAGAGGCACCACGGTGGAGCGCGTCAACCAGGTGTGGAGCACGGATATCACGTATATCCGGATGGCGCCGGGTTTCTTGTACCTGGTCGCGGTCCTGGACTGGTTCAGCCGGTTCGTACTGAGCTGGTCGCTGTCGGTGACGATGGAGGTGGAGTTCTGTGTGGAGGCGCTGCAGCAGGCGCTGCGGCGGGGACGGCCGGACATCTTCAACAGCGACCAGGGGTCGCAGTTCACCAGCGAGAAGTTCACCGGGGAGTTGGCGGAGCGCCAGATCGCGATCAGCATGGACGGGCGCGGACGCTGCATGGACAACATTTTCGTCGAGCGGTTGTGGCGCTCGCTGAAATACGAGGAGGTGTACTTGAAGGATTACGCGTCGGTGACGGAGGCTCGAGCGGGCATCGCCGGCTACTTCCAGTTCTACAACCACGAGCGCTTGCACCAGAGCCTCGACTACCGGACGCCGGCGGCGGTCTACCTGACATGAGGGCAACCGCGATGGCCGGACACACTTTAAGGAAGGGAGCGTTGCTGGACTCGGGGACTCCGTCCCCGAACCCCTGGGATTTATTCGCTTTCGCGCCAGAATGTTTGTTCTACACTGAAGGCACTTGAACGGAGGATAGGGCTCCGCAGGGATGCGACCCGAGCGCCGATTCAAGGGCCGGAATGGCAAGGGGCGGGCTTCCCTAGCCGCCCCAAACACTCAAACCCAAGACCCCCGCCGGACATTAGCTTATTGCGGGCAAAAAATGGTCTTGACAATGGGGTCCACCTTAGATCCCGAAAAATCCTTCGGCGGCCACCTGGAGGCCGGCACCAGCGTCTTCACCTTCGCCATCGTCACCCTGGGGGTGCTCCCGGATAACGTGGACTTCAAACGGCTGGACGACAAGACCTACCGGTAGTGGTCCACCCTTTTTAGGAGCAAGCCATGACCCGTAGAAACTTCCTCGCCACCTCCGCCTCCACTTTTGCCCTAGTCCCCACCCCCCAACCCCCAACCCCCGACTGGTGTGACCGGCC
>JACQDI010000515.1 GCA_016201195.1 Acidobacteriota bacterium
CACGTTCTTTTCCGCCTGGTAGAAGATGGCCTTCGTGTTCTTTTTCTTGAACTGGAGCGCCGCCCCGTAGCGTCCGTCGCCGGCTACGATCCCCACATCCGTCCCGGCAAACCCCGGCCTAGCGTCGCCGCGATCCTTATAAGAGGTAGCGGTGTAGATGCGCTTGTCGCCCAGCGCGAAATCGGCCTCGGTGCCCTTGTCGAACGAGGCGTGAAACGTGAGCGCCTTGCTCAGATCGTCCGCGCGCAGGCTCAACGCGACTGCCATGAAAAACAGATATCGGGTCATGCGAGTACGTTATCATATCCCGCGTCACCCGACGATGAGCCCGACGCCGCGACCAACCCTGGAGGAACGCGTGGTGCGCGCAGCCAAGAACGCACTGGCCGATCACCAGTGCGCCAGCGCGATTGATGTTTTGGCCGGCATCGGACTCCTCGCCCCGGCGCACATCGAGGACTGGCGCGAAGGGCGTCTGCCCTGTCTGGAGCAAGCGATCCAGGCCAGGCCCGAGAAGGTGTTGCATGCGCTGAAGAGCTTTCATGCCTGGGCGCAGGGCCAGAATCTTCAGGCCAGCGAAGCGTCCTACCTGGCCCCTCCGAGAAGTCCGAACAAGGAGCTACAGTTCAGCGCGAGCGGTGATCCGGTGCTTGAAAAGCTGTACCGCATCCATTACCTCGAAGCTGTACCGCATGCATTACGTCGCGCCCGAGGTCCCGGAGAAAAAGAAGGAGAAACTCAGCGAGCGGCTGGGCAAGCCCGCGGAGCTGGTGGTCTTTGATAACCTCCGGGACTCGCAGTGTTCGGAGTGCAAGAAGGAGTTGCCGCGCGGCAGCTTTCTCTTCATGGAAGGGGGCCAGCCGCTGTGCCTGGCCTGCGCCGACCTGGATCACCTGGTGTTTCTGCCACGCGGCGACGCGGCGCTGACCCGCCGGGCCAAGAAATACAGCGGACTGCATACGGTGGTGGTTCGGTTCAGCCGCGCGCGGAACCGTTACGAGCGGCAGGGCCTGCTGGTGGAGGAGACGGCGCTCGAGAGAGCGGAACAGGAATGCCTCTCGGACGCGGACATCCGCGCCCGCCGCCGCGATGCAGACGCGCTGCGCCGCGACCAAGAAGATCAGGATCTGGCGGACCACATGGCTGCTGCGATCACCGCGATGTTTCCCGGCTGCCGGCCGAGAGAAGCCCGGGCGATTGCATCCTACACGGCCGCCCGCGGGAGCGGCCGCGTCGGACGCTCCGCCGCCGGTCGCGCCCTCGAAGAGGAGGCTCTCCGCGCTGCGGTGATTGCCTCCATCCGGCACAAGCGCACCAACTACGACGAGCTGCTGATGCAGGGTGTGGATCGAACCGCGGCCCGCGAGGAAATCCGGGGGCAGGTCGACCAGATACTCAGCGCGTGGGAGAAGCCCTCAGGGGCCTAAACAATGGCCCATCTGCCTCCGCCCAAGTCGCTATTTCCCATCCCCCACTTCCGCTACCTCATCGCCGCCATGCTGTTTCTGGCGACCATGATCAACTACGCTGACCGGCTGGCGTTATCGGTAGTCTCGCCTTTTCTGCGCCAGGAGTTCGCCATGAGCGAGCGGGACTACAGCCACGTGCTCTTTTTCTTCATGACGGCCTACGCCATCTTCTACGCGCTCTCCGGCCCCATCATGGACCGCCTGGGAACCCGGCGCGGCTTCACGCTCTCCATTTCTGTGTGGTCGGCGGCAGCCATGTCCCATGCGCTCGCCTCGGGCAAGTGGTCACTCGCCGCCTGCCGCTTTCTGCTGGGCGCGGCTGAGCCGGGCAACTGGCCGGCCGCGGCCAAAGCGGTGGCGGAGTGGTTTCCCGCCCGCCAGCGAGCGCTCGGCGTGGGGATATTCAACGCCGGCTCCTCGATCGGCTCGGCGCTGGCCCCGCCGGTGGTCGCCTGGCTGACGATCCAGTTCGGCTGGCTGGCGGCTTTTCTCTGGACCGGCGCGATCGGCTTCGCCTGGCTGGCACTATGGCTAATTCTCTATCAGCCCCCACATCTATCCCATTGGATTTCAGTGACGGAATGGAATTATCTCAAGGATCAGGTGAGGCCTCCGGAGGAGACCCGCGCCGCCCCTTTGCCCCCCGGCGAGTGGTGGCGCGTCCTGCGGCAGCGTGAATGCTACTCGCTCATCCTGGCCCGCTTTTTCACTGACCCGGTGATCTACTTCATCATCTTCTGGCTGCCGGAGTACCTGCGCAAGGAGCGCCACTACGACCTGGTGAGCATCGGCAAGTACGCCTGGGTCCCCTTCATCTTCGGCGATATCGGCTACATGCTCGGGGGGTGGTTCTCGGGCTTCCTGATGGGCCGCGGGTGGACGCTGCCCCGCGCCCGCAAGTTCGTCCTGTGCGCCGGCGCGGCGGTGATGCCGGCGGGCATCTTCGCGCCGCTGGTGAGCGACGCGAGCTCGGCCATCGCGCTGACCTGCTGCATGACCTTTGGCCACGCCCTGTGGGTATCGAATTTGCTGACGCTGCCTACCGACCTGTTCCCCGGCCGCCAGGTCGGCACCGCCAGCGGTTTCTCGGGCATGGGTGGCGGCATCGGCGGCATGCTCGCCAATCTAGGGACCGGCTACATCGTGCAGCATTTCTCGTATCGGCCGATTTTCTTGATGGCGGGCCTGATGCATCCGCTGTCTTTGCTATTGGTGTTGTGGTTGCTTCCCGATCGCCGCTTTGGGGATCGTGGATTGTAGATCGTGGGCCCCGTTCCACGATCCCCGTTCCCCGATCAGTAGCCTTTCTGCTTATCCACCACGTTGAGCATCGGCTTGCCGGCCACGAACCGGCGGATGTTTTCCTGCACCAGCGGGATGCGGCGGCTGTTGACCACGTCGGACTGCCCGGCGATGTGCGGCGTGATGACGACGTTTTCAAACTTCCACAGCGCATGACCCTTGGGGAGCGGCTCGGGGTTGGTGACGTCGAGACCCGCGCCCGCCAGCCGCTTCTCGTCGAGCGCCTTGACCAGGGCGTTGGTGTCGTAGGTCTTGCCGCGCGAGACGGCGATGAAGTAAGACCCCTTCTTCATCATGCCGAACTCGGCCGCCCCCATCATGCCCTCGGTTTGCTTGGTGTGCGGCGCCGACATGAAGACCACGTCGGCGTCACCCAGCACCTCGCGCAGCCGGTCGGGGGTGACGATCTTTTCTACGGTAGTGGTGATGGGGATGTCCTTGGGGTCCACTGCCTCGATCCGCATGCCGAAGGCCCGCGCCCGCTGGGCGATCTGCGTGCCGATGCCGCCCAGGCCGATGATCACCGCCTTCTTGCCAGTCAGCTCTACAGGATGGAACTGGCCGCGCAGCCACTCCTCGCCGGTGCGCCTGGGGATGGTTTCATTGAGGCTCCGGGTAAGCGACAGCAGCAGGGCCATGGCGTGGTCGGCGATGTTCGGCCCCTGCACGATCTTGCAGTTGGTGAGGATCACCGGACTATTGATGAACTCCGGGAACATGTAATTCTCGGCCCCGGCGCTGAAAATCTGCACCCACTTCAGTTTCTGGGACCC
>JACQDI010000521.1 GCA_016201195.1 Acidobacteriota bacterium
AGCGCCGACAAGAACTTCGACGAGGACCTCGCCCTGGGCTACATCCCCATCGACTCGGTTCACTCCCCGGTGCGCAAGGTCAACTACCAGGTGGACTCGGCGCGTCTCGGCCAGGTGACCGACTACGACAAGCTGACCCTCGAGGTGTGGACCAACGCCGTGGTCTCGCCCCAGGACGCCATCGGCTACGCGGCCAAACTGCTGAAGGATCACATGGCCATCTTCATCAACTTCGAGGAGCAGCTCGAGCAGGAGGAGCTGGGCGCGGAGAGCGCCGCCGACCGCCTCAACGAGAACCTCAACCGCTCGGTCGAGGAGCTGGATCTCAGCGTGCGCTCCTACAACTGCCTGAAGAACGCCCAGATCCAGACCATCGGCGATCTGGTCACGCGCTCCGAAGCCGATATGCTGAAGACCAAGAACTTCGGCCGCAAGTCGCTCAACGAGATCAAGGAGATCCTGGCCCAGATGGGCCTGTGCCTGGGCATGCGGATCGACGAGCAGGGCCGCCTGATCCCGCCGCCGGGCGCGTTCTCTCCGGGCGGGGACGTCTCCGCCGAGGGCGATCAAGCGGCGATGGAGTAAGGAACCTGCGATGCGACACAAGAGAGCCGGTTACAAGCTGAAACGGGATATGGCAGCGCGTAAGGCGCTGCTCAAGGGCCTGACCACCAGCGTCCTCGAGAACGAGCGGGTGATCACCACCATCCCCAAGGCCAAGGCGGTGCGGCCGCTGGTCGAGAAGATGATCACGCTGGCCAAGCGCGATACGCTGCACACCCGCCGGCAGGCGGCCGCGTTTCTGGAATCGCCAACCACGGTCCAGAAGCTGTTCGAGACCTTCGGGCCGCGCTTCGCCCAGCGCCAGGGAGGTTACACGCGCCTGACGCGGCTGGGCTGGCGCCGGGGCGACGGCGCCGAGCAGTGCATCATCGAGTTGGTCGGCTCCGAGCTGGTGAAGCGCGCCGAGGAGCGCCGCAAGCGCCGCGAGGCCCGCCTCAAGGCCCAGCAGGAAGGCGTCGCCCCCGAGCAGAAGGAAGAAGAAAAGTAGGCCTTACTTCAACCGGAAGCGAACCACGACCGTAGCGGCCATGGCCGCCGCTTCGCCGTCCTTCTTGCCCGGCTCGAATCTCCACTGGCTCACCGCTTTTACCGCGTTTTCATCGAGGCCCGGGTCGAGGCCCTTCTCCACCCGGATCTTGTGCGCGCGGCCATCCGGCTGCACTTCGAGTGAGAGCTCGACCTCACCCTCGATTCTGGCGTTTTTGGCTTCCTCGGTGTAGTCCGGCTCCACCCTGGAGATCAGGCGCGGCTTCACCAGCCCGTCCGGTGGCTCATCCGCGAGCCGGAAGTTGATGCTGATGAGCGCCCGAACCGTAACGGGCTTCCCATCTTTCCTGGCGGGTTCAAATCTCCACTGCCGAATGGCCTCCATAGCCCTTTCGTCCAGGCCTGGGTCGAGGCTCTTGTTGACGTTGATCTTGTGTATCCGCCCATCCGGCTCCACTTCGACGCTCAGCTCGACCTGACCCTGAATCCCGGCATCCTTCGCCTCCTCGGTGTATTTCGGCTCCACTCGCTCGATGAGGCGGGGAGCAGTCACCCCGTCGCCGACTTTGTACGGCTTTTCGGGCTGCTGCGGGGAAAGTGCGGCGAGAGGAAAAACGAGGCTCGCTACTGCCAGCGCAGCCACCGCCGCCGCGCCGCGGGTCAGCGCCCGGCGGTCGCGATGCGGATCGAGAATGTCGAGCAGCCGTCCTTCGAGCTGCGAGCGGCGGGCCATGGCCACCGTGGCCCAGCAGTATCCGGCCGGCCGCAGGGTTTGCGCCACTGCCAGCAGATGCCCGGCGTAAGCGGACGCCTTGGCGCCGGCGCGCAACACGCGATCGTCGCAGGCCCGCTCGGCCTCCCGTTGCATCTCGCGAGCGGCCAGCCACACCAGCGGGTGGAACCAGTAGAAGCAGCAGGCCACCCGCGCCAGCACCTGGGTCAGGCAGTCCCGCCACGCCATGGGCATCGCCACCCGGTCACTTTCCAACATGGGGACCCGCGAATCCACCGCCTTCGCCCCCCGAGCCCAGCGCCACACCGAGGTCCACGCCACGAGCAGGCGAACGCCCAACGCCGCCGCCCCCGCCAGCCAGACGAAAAAGGCCAGATCCTCCCAGTTCACCCGCGCCGGGGATGCCGCCCCGGTCGCCGCGGCGCTCTCGAACGACGCCAGCGCCGGAACATGCACCACCCGCACATGCCACGCCGGCATCACCAAAAGCAGCAGAGGCAGCGCCAGCAGACCGCCCAAAGCCATGCTCCACAGCAGATGCCGCGCGGCGGCCGACGCCCGCCGTATCGCCAGGCTCACCATCCAGGCCAGCGCCAGAAGGGCCGTGCCCTTCACCGAGGCGGTCCAGACAATCTCCGGTTCGATCATGGTTATCTTCCTTCCTTTCTGGCTCTTTCAATAAGCTGCTGGAGCCGGTCCAGCTCCTTGTCCGTGAGCCTGGAGTCCGAGACGTCTAGCAGCGCGGCCACGGCCTGCTCGGCCGAGCCGTGGAAAAACGTGTCCAGCAGGTGCCGCAGCGCCGAGCGCCGCGCCGTCTCCCTGGCGAC
>JACQDI010000013.1 GCA_016201195.1 Acidobacteriota bacterium
ACACCGTAGACCGGCTCTAATCACTTCTTCGAGCGGTCCACCATCGTGACCTTGTTGGCCTCAACGGTCACGTCTTTGCTAATCTCTCCGTACACCTGTGACACCACGCGCAGCTTGTAAGTACCCGCCGGCAACAGCATGCCCCCGCCGGCGTTATTGAACTCGTCTCTCCATGCTATCAGCCATTCGGTTTTTTGCGCTATACTGCCCCAAGAGGAGCAACCGAAACCATGAAAAATCCCTCTTCACGACGTGAGTTTTTTCAGTCGATCCTGGGCAGCGCGGCGGCGGCTTCACTCGCCGAGCGCGTCATAGCGCAGACTCAGGACAGCCCCAGCGGCATCCCCACCCGCGTGTTGGGCCGCACCAGGGAGCGCGTATCGATCATCTGCCTCGGCGGGTGGCACATCGCCGTCGCCAAGGACAAGAACGAAGCCACCAGGATCATGCACGCGGCCATCGATGAGGGCATCAATTTCTTCGACAACGCCTGGGACTACCACGACGGCCGCGCCGAGCAGTGGATGGGCGACGCGCTGGCCTCCGGCGGCAAGCGCAACAAGATATTCCTGATGACCAAGAACTGCGAGCGCGACTACGCCGGGTCGATGAAATGCCTGGAGGACAGCCTGCGCCGCCTGCGCACCGACCACCTCGACCTGTGGCAGTTCCACGAGATGGTCTACGACAGCGACCCCGACTGGGTCTTCGAGAAGGGCGGCTTAAAGGCGGCGCTCGAGGCGCGAAAAGCGGGCAAGGTGCGTTACATCGGCTTCACCGGCCACAAGGACCCGCGCATCCACCTCAAGATGCTCGGCAAGGACCATCCCTGGGACACCGCCCAGATGCCCATCAACGTGATGGACGCGCATTACCGCAGCTTCCAGAAGGAGGTGGTTCCGGTGTGCCTGCAAAAGAGCGTCGGGGTCATCGGGATGAAGAGCCTGGGCGGCGACTCCCCGCGCGGCCGCATCCCCACGGCCACCAGTGTGACCGCTCAGGAGTGCATCCGCTACGCGCTGAGTCTGCCCATCACCTCGCTCGTGGTGGGCATCCAGTCGATGGAAGATCTCAAGCAGGACGTGGGGATCGCCCGCGGCTTCAAGCCCATGCCCGATGCCGAGAAGACCAAACTGCTGGCGCGGGTGCGCGAGGAAGCCGGCGACGGCCGCCACGAGCTGTTCAAGTCCACCCAGAAGTTCGACGGAGTGCACCACCGCAAGCAGCACAACTTCGCCGTGTAGGTGTCACTATGTCCTGGAAACCGACTTTCGCCATGGTGTTGCTGGCCGGCGCGGCGTGGGCCGCGCAGGACGGTGAGGGCCTTCGCCTGGCGGCCAGGTATCTGGACGAGCGGCAAGACTTCTGGATGCAGTGGCCGCAATCCGAAAGGGGCAAGGGCGTTCGATGCGTTTCCTGCCACACCGGGGTTCCCTATCTGCTGGCCCGGCCGGTCCTGCGGGGCGCGTTGGGGGAGAGCGCCGCGACCCGGTACGAAAACCAACTGCTTGAGGGAGTGAGGGCTCGGGTGCAGGCCTGGGATGGCCCGCCTTATTACCCCGCCAAACGCGCACAGTCACGAGGCACGGAGTCTATTTTCTACGCCCTGTTCCTGGCTGCTGACGACGCACAGCGCGGAAGCAAGAACGTGTCGGAGACAACGCAGGCCGCGTTCGAAAATCTTTGGGCGGAGCAGATCCAAAGCGGCGAGGAACGCGGATCGTGGGAGTGGCTCAACTTTGACCTGGACCCTTGGGAGATTCCGGATGCGCGCTACTACGGAACCGCCTTGGCTGCGGTGGCGGTGGGCGCTGCGCCCGACGATTATGCCTCCCGGGCCGGCATCCAGCCCGGCCTTGCGGCGTTAGGTGACTACCTGAGCACGCGGCGCGGAAACCAGAGCCTGCACAACCGCGCGATTCTCCTCTGGGCATCGGCGAAGTTGCCGTCGTTGCTATCCCCCGCCGGCCAGAAAGCGATTGTGGAGGAAATCTGGCGCGTCCAGAACGCCGACGGCGGGTGGAGTCTTCGCTCGCTGGGCAAATG
>JACQDI010000106.1 GCA_016201195.1 Acidobacteriota bacterium
GCGTCATTCGTCAACGGGATCAGTTTGGTGGTGGACGGGGGGCAGATCTGTCACTGAAAGGGAATGATTTCTGACCAGCCACCAGAGGCATCCGCACAGGATCGCCATTTCCAGGACCACTTCCACGGCGTAGCCGGTCAGGTAATAAGGGTCAGAACCAAGGGTGTTGACGTTGAGTTTCCAGCGGCCGCGGCCGAGAAGGGAGACCCAGTCGCCAAGATCGAGGCCGGGGCTGTAATGAGCGGCGTCGTGGAAGCGGGCGAAGGCGGGGGACAGACGCTTGAGGCAGTCGGGTAGATAGGCGGCAAAGGTGCAGACCGCCCAGCGCCGAGCGGCGGCCGTGGGCGTCACCAGGCACCAGATCAGGGTTAGCAGCGCGGCCCAAAGCAGTCTCCAGAGCGGCAGCGGCTCAAAGGCCAAGGCGGACATGAAAAAGGCGTAGCAGGCGAAGAGGCACACCTGCCTGCTTTTCCGCCTGATCCATACCAGGACGGGCGCCCCGGCGAGGAGCATGCCGGCGTAGAGACTCACCATGGTGCGCTCGTAGGACCAGTGGGCGGGCACCGAAACCGGATAAACCGCCTCGAAGTGATAGATTGCATCCAGAACGAAGTGCGTGCCAAAGGAAAGGGCCAGGGCCACCGCCAGGCTGCGGAACCGGCCGGCGATCACGGCGGCCACGGCGGCGTGTGTGGCCGCAGTCATCGGACCCTGCCATGCACTATACTCATAGAGGGCAACATCGGCCTTTTGTGATGCGTCCAAGGCTATGGCGAGTCATGGGAAGCGTGAGATGGCTCCCCGGCGTCGCGGTTTTGGGCCTGAGCCTGCTGGCGGCCGGTAACTTCAAATTGTACTTGAAGGACGGCGCCGACCACCTGGTGCGAGAGTACCAGGTCGTGGAGGATCGGGTCCGGTATTACAGCGTCGAGCGGAGCGCCTGGGAAGAGCTGCCGGTGGCGCTGGTGGACCTGGAGCGCACGGTCCGGGAGCAGAAGCGGCTGAAGGACGAGCTCCGGCAAAAGCAGGAGGAAGACCGCGTCGAGCGCAAGGCCGAGCGCGAGATGCGAACCGAGCTGCACAAGGTGCCGCTCGAAGACGGGGTGTATTGGGTGAACGGGGAGCAGGTGACGCCGCTCAAACAAGGGGAGACGAAGATAAAGGGGAACAAGCGCCGCTCGGCGCTGAAGGTCCTCTCGCCGATTCCGATCGTGGCCGGCAAAGGGACGGTCGAGCTGGAGGGGCCGCAAGCGGCGTTCGTGGTCCAGACGCCCACCCCGTTCTTTTACATCCGGCTGGATAAGGTAGAGCGGTTCGGCATCGCGCACTTGACTCCGAAAAAGGAGCCGCGCATCGTCGAGGATCTCACCTATGTGCCGGTTACTAAGGATGTGATCGAGGCGCAGAAAGAAGTGGAGATCTTCCGCCAGCAACTGGCGCCCGGGGTGTACCGGATCTGGCCGGTCGAGCCGCTCGAGCCGGGGGAGTATGCGGTAGTGCAGTTCACCCAAGACAAGCTCAACATTCAAGTTTGGGATTTCGCTTACAGGAAGCCGAATTGAAGCGGGCTGCCGTGATCATCGTGGGGTTACTGCTGGGCGGGGCGGCGGTGGTGTACTGGCGCCGTCCCGAGCCGCCGGAGGCGGCGTGCGCCCAGGTGCGGCGGGGAAGCCTGGTCCAGACGCTGACCACCAATGGCAAGGTGGACGCCCTGGACAGCATGGAGATCCACGCCCGCGCTCCGGTGCAGGTCACCGAGGTCCACGTGGAGGTGGGGGATCAAGTACGCCGCGGCCAGGTGCTGGCCGACGTGGATGAAACTTCGGCTCGCCAGACTCTGGCCCGCGCCCGGGCCCAACTGGAGGTTGCCCGCGCGGATCGTGCTCTGGTTGAGCGTGGCGGCACGGCCGTCGAGATAGCCGAGATCGAATCGGCCCTCAACCGGGCGCGTGTGGATCGGGAGGCGGCCGAGCGCGAGGTCGCCGTGCTGCAGCGACTGGTCGAGCGGCAGGCCGCTGCCAAGGCCGAACTGCTCGAGCAGCAGCAGCGCCTGATCCGCGCCCAAGCCCAGCTTGCGGGCCTGGACCGCAAGCGGCAGGCCCTGCTCGGCCC
>JACQDI010000522.1 GCA_016201195.1 Acidobacteriota bacterium
CAGCTCGCCAAGGATGTGGCCAAGGTCAACGACTGGGCGCGCAGCAAGTGGTGGTCGATTGTGGGCATGACCCTGGCCGTGCTGAAGAACTACGATCCGTTCATGGCTCCCACCCACTTCCGGCTGAGCGATCTGCTGAAGAAGTTCGACAAGACTTTCGGCGCCACCGGCAAGAGCTACGGCAAGGTGAGCGTCGATCGGACCATGGCCGATATCGAGCAGCGCCGGGCCGACCGTTGGAACTTCTTCTTCATCGCCGGCATGTGGTTCCAGGACCTGTTCAACTACGACTTCCGGCGCACCGAGCAGTGCATCATCCCGTACGCCACGCAGGAGGGGGAGATCTCGTTCTGCGCCTACAACACCGGGGTCGGCTGGCGGAACATCATCGAAAAGATGCACATGACCGCCACGCTGACCAAGTGGTACGAGGAGCACGGCCGGCATGAGATTTTCGCCGGCGGCAAGAAGGTGGCCCTGGCAAGCGCCGAGCATTCTCTGGTGCTGCGCAACGAGATCGTCACCACCGAGGAGCAGCACGATCTGGATGCGCTGGGCATCGCCAAGAACGCCCGCGAGGAGAAGATCCGGAAACGCGACGAGGCGCTGCGCCAGCAGCAGGAAAACGCCCGCATGGCCAAGCTCTACCGCGAGCACGTGCTGAAAGAGCCGCCCGGTCCGGAGCTGGTGCAGTTGCAACCCCTGATCGCCTCCGAGGCCAAGCCGGCCAAGGACCAGGAGCTGGTCGGAAGCTGCGGAGATTAGTAGACAGTAGACAGTAGGCAGTAGAAAGCCCGCCGGAAACGGTGGGCTTTTTGTTTGGGCGCCTACTTCTTGGCATCCAGTTGATATTGCGCGAAAGGCGAACGGGCGCTGCGGATTTCCACGTTGATGCAGTAGGGACGGCCCGAGCGCAGCGCGCGCTCGAACGCCGGACGCACCTCCCCTAGGCTCTCCACGTGCTCCCCTTCCCCGCCGAAGGCTTTCATTACTAGGTCGTAGCGCGTGCGCAGCAGGTCGCAGGCGGTGGTCTGCTCGCCGCCGAAGGCGCCCAGTTGGAATTGCCGCTCGATGCCCCAGCAGCCGTCGTTCCCCACCAGAATGATGACGGGCAGGTTGTGGCGGACCGCGGTGTCGAACTCAGCCATGTAGAAGCCCACCGAGCCGTCTCCGGAGACGATGATCGTGGGCTGCTCGGGGCGCAGGATCTTGGCCGTAAGGCCGATGGGTAAACAGGCGCCGAGGGTGGCGAGCGGCCCCAGGCGCAGCCAATGCATGGGACGGCGAGCGGGCAGGATGGCCCGTCCCCAGTGAACGAAGTCACCGCCGTCCCAGCACAGAATGGCGTTCTCGGGGATGGTCGGCTGGATCGCCTGGTAGACCGCGGCGGCGTGGAGCGGCGTGGAGGAATCAGCGGCGGCGGCACGCAGCTCTTCACGCCAAGCCCGATCGAACGCGCGCAGGCTCTCCACCCACTGGACCGGACCGGGAGCCTTCTTCTCGCCCAGTGCCGCCAGCACGGCGGCCAGGGTCGCCTTGGCGTCCGCACAGATGCCCAAGTCCAGCCTCCGGTTCATCCCCAACTCCTGGGGGTGAATGTCCACCTGGACGACCTTGGCCCGGGGATTCAACACACGCGGGCCTCCCAGGGCCAGCCGGTAGTCGATGCGCTTCCCGAGGATGAGAAACAGGTCGGCTTGCTGGAAGGCTTTTTGCGCCGCACGGTTCAGCGACGGGTCGCCGTAGCCGAAGCACAGCGGGTGCAAATCGGATACTGCTCCGCGGGCGAGGCAAATCGTGTAGAGCGGCAGCCCGGTGCGCTCGACGAAGCTCTGCAATTCGCCGCAGGCATCGGACCACCAGACGCCGCTGCCGGCGAGGACGATCGGGCGCTCGGCCGCCGCCACCAGCTCTAGCAGCCGCTCGACGTCGCAGCTGTCCGGCGCCGGGCGCGGCGCTACCGGTGTGGCGGGGAGCGGCGGGGCCGGGGCCACTTCGGCTGAAAACAGGTCAAACGGCACGCTCAGATGCACCGGACCCGGACGCCCGCTGATGGCCTCGCGGAAAGCCCGGTGCAGGTAGAAGGGCAACTGCGCGGCGTCGGGCGGGATGGCGGCCCACTTGGTCACCCCGCTTACCACGCCCAGATGATCCAGCTCCTGAAACGCG
>JACQDI010000523.1 GCA_016201195.1 Acidobacteriota bacterium
CGACATGAGCGTCCCCGAGCCGGTGGTCATCGCCGGCGGTGTCGTCTTCGCCCTCTCCAACGGCGAAAATCCCCGCCAGGCCCGCGACGACGGGGGGCTAATGACCTCCGAGGAACGCATCAAAACCAAAACCGGCAACGCGGTCCTCTACGCCCTCGACGCCGCCACCGGCAAGGAACTCTTCTCCAGCGGCTCCACCATCGATTCCTGGACCCATTTCTCCGGCCTCGCCGTTTCCTACGGCCACGTCTACGTCACCACCTACGACTCGCGCGTTTACTCCTTCGGCCTCAAAGAATGACCGGCAATTGCGCCGGCTACTCCAAGGCCACCACCCGATCGAACACCACGTCGAGCGTCGCCCCTGGTCGCAATTCAACCTCCTTGCCTCGGGTTGCGAGCACCGTCGCAAGACCAACCACGCTGCCCGCCCCCGCGCCAATTCCCGCCCCTTTCCAGCTTCGATCCGTGAGGCCTCCGATCGATGCCCCTCCGCCGGCCAGGATGGCAATCCGCTCTGCGTCCTGCCCGTGCCCCGAACCCTGCTTCACCAGGTTCTCCTCGCTGTCCACCTTCTGCTCCGATTTGCCCGGGTCCACCGAGCTCAGCCGCGGTGAAAACTTCAGGCCCCTTCCCCCGGGCAGCGTCAGCGACTCCAGCCGGATCCCCAGCTCAGCCTTGCCCGCCACCCGCCCGCTCCGCTTCGCGTACGAAACCACCCCTTGCACGTACGATCCCACCGGCACCACGATCCGCCCGTCCACCGTGATTGGACTCGCCGTGCGCAAATAAACGTAATCCCCCTGCGCCGCCGTCCTGGTACTGATCGAGTTCGTCATCCGCAGCAGCACGTGAGCCCCTTTCGGTATCTCCGTAGCTGCTAACAAGGGCACTAAGCCAATCCAGAAAGTTACGATTCGGTTGCGCACCATAGGATCCCCCTACTCATCCTAACCCCGCCCCGCGCCCGGAGTCGCGGTATCCTCTCCCTTAGTAGCTCGTGGTAAGAGTCATTGATGAGCGCTTGCTGACGCGCGCGGCTCTGTAGATTCAACGCCTTACCGAGCCGCGACCGTGAGGGAGCGGGGGTTTGCCACGGGCTGTTATCGTCCCTGGCGCCCTTGGCGCTTTGCGTGAACGTGAAATGCTCTTGTCCGCCGCGGTCCTCTGGGACCTGGATGGAACACTGGTGGACTCCGAAGACCTCCACTGGCAGGCCTGGCGCGACACGATCGCCGCTGAAGGCGTCTCCATCACCCACCAGCAATTCCTGGCCACCTTCGGCCTCCGCAACGATTCCGTCATCCCGCAACTGCTCGGCGCCGCCGTCGCCCCCGAGCGCGTGCGCCGCATCGGCGAGGCCAAAGAGGAGTGCTATCGCCGCCTCGTCCGGCAGGGCCGCCTCTCGGCTTCACCCGGCGCCACGGATTGGCTGCGCCGTCTCCACCGCGACGGCTGGTTCCACGCCGTCGCCTCCTCCGCTCCCCGCCTCAATGTCGAGGTCGTGCTCGACACGCTCCGCCTTGCCGAGTATTTCCAGGCGATCGTGTCCGCCGAAGATGTCCACACCGGCAAGCCCGACCCCGAGGTCTTTCTCGTTGCCGCCGCCCGCCTTAACGTTCCCCCCTCGCGCTGCATCGTCATCGAAGACGCCGCTGCCGGCCTCGAAGCCGCCCGCCGCGCCGGCATGCGCTCCATCGCCCTCAGCCGCACCGGCGCCTCCCTCGACGCTGATGTCGTGGTGACCTCCCTCGCCACCCTCCCCCCTGACGCCTTCCTCGCCCTCCTCAAACCAGATAAAGTGTAGGGCGGCCCCCTGGGCGGCAGCACATGCCACCAGTCCATCTCTCACCAGCCGACGCGCGTCGCATCGCCCTCGCCGCGCAAGGCTTCGACCGCCCGCGCCCGCCCGGCCCGGTGACCCCGCACCACCTCCGCCGCGCCATTCGCCAGCTTGGCCTGCTGCAACTCGACTACGTCAACGTTCTCGTGCCCGCGCACTACCAGGTGCTCTTCTCGCGGCTCGGTCCCTACCAGAAGTCGCTCCTCGATGATGTCGTCTACCGCCGGCGCGAGTTCACCGAGCAGTGGGCCCACGAGGCGTCGATCCTGCCGATGGAGACCTGGCCCCTGCTGCGCCACCGCATGGAGACGCACCGCGTCCGCCCGCATGGCTTCGAGTTGTTCATGGAGCGGCACCCCGACTACGTGGACTTGGTGCTGGACCAGGTGCGCGCCCGCGGCCCCCTCGCTGCCGGCGACTTGGCAGAGCCGCCGGGCCTTCCCCGCCGCATTCCGGGCGCGTGGTTCGGGACGGTCCCCAGGGCTACGCTCGAGGCCCACTTCGGCAGTGGCAAGCTGGCCGTGGCCGACCGCCGGCCTGACCTCTCGCGCGTGTACGACCTCGCCGAGCGCGTGATCCCACCCCAGCATCACCACCGCAAGGTGGAACGTGAGGAGGCGCAACGCGAGCTGCTCCGCCGCGCCGCCCGCTCTCACGGCATCACTGCCGCCGATGACTTGGCCGACTACTACCGCATGCCGATCCGCGACGCCCGCCAGCGCATCACCGAGTTGGTCGCGGCCGGCGAGCTGCGCGAGGCGCGGGTCGAGGGCTGGCGGGAGCCGGCTTACCTCCACCCGAATGCCCCACTGCCGCCTCGGATCGACGCCGCAGCC
>JACQDI010000510.1 GCA_016201195.1 Acidobacteriota bacterium
GGTAACCGGCGCGCTGTGGGTATGGGAGGCGTTCAGGACCAGGCGGTCGCGGGAGAGGCCGTACTTCTTGCGGACACCCTCGGCGATGGCATCCGACATCTGGCGGTTGAAGCCGAGCAGGTCGGCGGTGACCAGCACCGACGTGTTGCCCTGGGCGTCCTGGATGGCGAGGGCCTTGGCGTAAATGTCCTGGAGCACGCCCTCGGAGGGCTTGGTGCGCGCACCGTAGCCAGCCAGCCAGATGGATTCGGCGGGGGTGATTTTGACTTTGGCCACGCCGGCCTTCCAGGTGGTTTGGGCGGTTATCGGAAGAGCGCAGAACAGTGCCAGCAAAAGCAGTAACATCATGTTCTCTGTGCCTCTGTGTCTCTGTGACATTCTAACGCTACTTGTGGCGAATAGCCCGCAGGCGCTTCAGCACCGGATTGGCGCCGCGGCCGAAGTAATCGTGAAGTGTCCGATACTCCTGGTAAAGCTGATTGTAGACGGCGTGGGCGGCGGGGTCGGGCTGGTAGCAGCGGTCCTGAAGACCGGCCATGTGGCCGGCGGCTTCCGCAATATCCTTGTAATATCCGGCGGCGACGGCGCCGTGCATGGCGGCGCCGAGACCGGAGGCCTGGAGCGACCGGGGCAGGCGGATCTGGCGGCCGGTGACGTCGGCGAAGATCTGCATCACGAGCGGGCTCTTTTCGGCTAGGCCGCCGCAGGCAACGATGTCGCGGGTCGGGATTCCCTTTTGCTCGAAGGCGTCGATGATGACGCGGGTGCCGAAAGCGGTCGATTCGACCAGAGCCCGGTAGATTTCCTCGGGCCGCGTGGCCAGGGTCAGGCCGAGGATGACGCCGCTCAGGTCGGCGTCCACCAGAATGGAGCGGTTGCCGTTCCACCAGTCGAGGGAGAGCAGGCCGCTCTCGCCGGGCTGGAGGCGGGCGGCCTTGCCGGTGACCGCGGTGGGGTCGGCGTCAAAGACGCGGAAGAACCAGGCGTAGATGTCGCCTACCGCGGACTGGCCGGCCTCATATCCCCAGTAGCCGGGAACGATACCGTCCTCAACCACGCCGCACATGCCCTCCACGATCTGCCGCTCGCGGCCGAGCAGCATGTGACAGATGGATGTACCCATGATCATGGCCAGCCGCCCCGGCTCGGTGACGCCGCAGGCGGGGACGCCGGCGTGGGCATCGACGTTGCCGGCCGCGACCGGGGCGCCAGGGACAAGGCCCATACGGGCGGCCATGGCCTCAGTGAGCCCGCCGGCTTTGGCGCCCAGCGGCAGAAACGCGCTGCTCAGTTTTTCGGCCACCACGTTTTCCAAGCGCGGGTCGAGAGCGCGGAAAAAGTCGCGCGAGGGGAAGCCGCGGCCCTTGATCCACATGCCCTTGTAGCCGGCGGTGCACTCGTTGCGGCTCTCGCGCCCGGTCATCTGCCAGACGATCCAGTCGGCGCCTTCGAGGAAGCGCTCGGCGGCGGCGTAGATTTCGGGGGCTTCTTCGAGGGTCTCGAGGAGCTTCGAGAAGAACCACTCTGAGGAATACTTACCACCGTAGATGGTCAGGAATTCCTCGCCGCGACGGGCGCCGAGTTCGTTGATGCGGTTGGCCTGGGGCTGGGCGGCGTGGTGCTTCCACAGTTTCACCCAGGAGTGGGGGTTCGCTGTGTATTGGGGTAGGGTGCACAGCGGGGCGCCGCCGGCGAGCGCCGGCAGCATAGTGCAGGCGGTGAAGTCGATGCCGACGCCGATCACGTCGGCGGGGGAGACGCCGCTTTTGCGCAGGGCCTCGGGCACGCCCTGGTCGAGGACCACCAGATAATCGCGGGGGTCCTGGAGGGCCGAATCGGCCTTGAGGGGCGTGCCGTCCGGAAGAGCGCGGTCGATGACGCCGTGCGGGTAGGGAACCAGGCTCCACGCGACTTCCTCGCCGTTGTCAGCGCGCACCAACATCACGCGGCCCGATTCGGTGCCGAAGTCGATTCCCAGGGCAAACTTGGTGCCGGGCATCGCGGTCATGATACCATCGGGAATTTCGAGTCGTCCTATCTACTATGGAGAACGCCGCCGTCGCCGGGCGCCCCGGATTCTTTGCCACGACCTTCCGCGCGTTTCACTATCGCAATTTCCGGGTGATGTGGACCGGCGCCTTCACCTCGACCACCGGAACGTGGCTGCAGGAGGTGGCGCAGAGCTGGCTGGTGTATTCGCTGACCGGCTCGACGGTGCTGCTGGGTCTGACGGCGTTTCTGGCGGGAGCGCCGATCCTGCTGTTTTCGCTCATCGGCGGCGTGGTGGCCGACCGCATGGACCGGCGCCGGCTGCTTTTGTTCTCGCAATACACGCAGATGACCTCGGCGTTCATTCTGGCCCTGCTGGTTTACTTCGGCAAGGCGCGGGTTTGGCACATCTTGGTATTGACGTTCGTGAACGGGTTGGCGCAGGCATTCGGAGGCCCGGCCTACCAGGCGCTGATCCCGTCGCTGGTGGCTGCGCAGGACTTGCCCAACGCGATTGCGCTGATGACCATCCAGTTCAACCTGGCGCGCGTGGTGGGGCCGGTGATCGCGGGGTTTGCGATCCGCTGGCTGGGGATGGCGGCGTGTTTCGCGCTCAACGGGCTGTCGTTCGTGGCGGTGATTTTTTCGCTGCTGATCTTGCACATCGAGTTTGTCCCCAAGAAGAGTGAGGACCGGATCTTGTTCAGCCTGCGGGAAGGGCTGCGGTTCGTTTATCACCACGGGTCGATGCTGGCGCTGATCGTGCTGGCGTTCGCCTCGACCGGGCTGGGGGTGCCGCTGATCACGTTCCTGCCGTCGTTTGCGAAAGATATATTCAAGCTGGGACCTCAGGGCTACAGCACGATGCTGGCGTTTTCGGGCGCGGGGGCGGTGGTGGGAGCGCTGATTGTGGCGTGGATGGGACACATCGCCCGCAAGGGACGCGCGGCGCTGCTGATGCTGGCGGCGATGGGCGTGTTCGTGATGGCCTTTTCCCAGTCGCATGTTTACACGCTGTCGTGCGGCATTCTGTTCCTGGCGGGCGTGTCGCTGATCGCCGTGTTCGCCATGATCAGCTCACTGGTGCAGTTGCTGGCGCCGGAGGAACTGCGGGGGCGCATTCTTAGCGTCTACAACGTGGCCTTCCGCGGCGGCATGCCGCTGGGCAACCTGATCACGGGATTCTTGGCCAAGGCGTATTCACCCGAGTGGGCACTGCTCGGAAACGGCGTGGCGCTGTTTGCGGTGGCGGTCTATTTCCTGGGCTGGCAGCGAGGTGTGCGACGGCTGTAGCGCCGGCGAAAGACGCCAGGAAAACTTTGCGGCCTTTGCCCCCAGGTGCGTCTTGGCGTGAAATCCAGTGCATAATACCTTGCGGAGGCAGAGCGATGATCTCCAGACGGCAGGTTTTATCACTTCCCTTGCTGGCGCCGGGGATGAGCTGGGCGCAGGGGCGGAAGCTGAACGTGCTGTTCATCGCGGTGGACGACCTGAACAACCGGATGGGCTGTTACGGGGATCCGGTGGTGAAGACGCCCCACATCGACCGGCTGGCGTCGCGGGGGGTGCGGTTCGATCATTCCTATTGCCAGTATCCGCTGTGCAACCCGTCGCGGACCTCGCTGCTGAGCGGGCGGCGGCCGGATACGACCAAGATTCTGGACAACCGCACGCCGCCGCGTACCACCCTTGGCAACGTGGTGTTCCTGCCCGAGCATTTCCGGGCGAACGGGTACTTCACGGCGCGGGTGGGGAAGATCGCCCACGGGGCTTTTGAGGACGCGGTGACGTGGGACATCTCGGAATACGCGCAGCGCGGCGCAGCCGCCAAGGCGCAGAGGAAAAAGGCCCAGGCCCGGGGGAACGAGGAGGGGCTGAAGCTCACCTGGGTGGCCACCGACAACAAGGACGAAGATGAGCCGGATGGGCGCACCGCGCGGCGCATCGCGCAGTTGATGGAACAGGGCAAGGGCAAGCCGTTCTTCCTGGGGGCGGGGTTCCACAAGCCGCACCTGCCCTGGGTGGCGCCCAAGAAGTATTTCGACATGTACCCGCCGGAGAAGATTCAGTTGCCCAACACCCCGCCGGATGACCGGGACGACATCCCGCCAATTGCGCTCACCCGCACCCAGGGCGATGAAACGATGACCGAGCTCGACAAGAAGAAGGCCGTCGCCGCGTATCACGCCTGCACGACCTTCATGGACGCGCAGGTTGGGGTGCTGCTCGGAGCGCTTGACCGGCTGAAGCTGTGGGACAACACAGTCGTGGTTCTGTTTGGCGATCATGGCTGGCACCTGAACGATCACCTGGGACTGTGGCGCAAGATGACGGTGTTTGAAGAGGCGGCGCGGGCGCCGCTGATCGTGGCCGCGCCGGACCCCAAGGGCGCCCCACAGGCCGGCGTGGGATGTCCCCGGCTGGTCGAGTTCGTGGACATTTACCCCACCTTGACAGAGTTGTGCGGGCTGCCGGCGCCGCAGGGTCTGGAAGGGACGAGCTTTGTCCCGCTGCTGAGCAATCCGCAGCGGCCGTGGAAGAAGGCGGCGTTCACCGTCGTCAAGCACGGAGGAGTGCTTGGGCGCAGCGTGCGCACGGACCGGTACCGGTATACGGAGTGGGGCAGCGAGAGCGTGACCGAGCTCTACGACCACGAAACGGACGTCCACGAGTGGAAAAACCTGGCGTTCCAGCGCCCGCAACAACCCAAGGTGCAAGAAGAGATGAAGCGAGTGCTGCACGCCGGCTGGAAGGCGGCTTTGCCGTAGCGAGGCAACTAAAAAGCTCACCAGGGGCCTTGACCTCTGGTGAGCATCCCAATGTAAGGGAGAAAGCTCCGACGGTGTAGCAGCCCGTCGAGAACTTTTGATCGGATCTTATTTCCCCCCAGAGGCCAAGTCAAGGGGAAATCAAACTAAATTTTTCCTTATA
>JACQDI010000511.1 GCA_016201195.1 Acidobacteriota bacterium
ACCGGAGGGGGTGCAAGACCGGCTTTCACCCTTTCAGAATTCAAATCGTTCCCGGCCAAAATCCCCTCTACCCCACTGCACACAAAAGGCTTAGCTCATTCTGCAAAGTACTTTGCCGGACACTAGTGATGCGCTGAATATTCGACTGGGCGAAGAATTCCGGGATGGGCACGGTGCCCGCGTCGGTGCCGAAGAAGCGATCGGTCTCGCGCTGGTTGCCGCGCAGGGCGGTGAAGAGCTGGACCATCTCGGGCGGAGGCGGCCCCAGGGCCGCGCGCTGGCAGGTGCTCTGGTACATGGGAAGCGCGGCTTCGTTGCGACGGCGCTCGTAGCCGGCGAAAGCTTCCTCGGCGCCGGCTTCGATCGCCTCGACCAGCAACTCCACATCGCGGAAGGCGTCGGTAATGCCCTGAGCCGTGATGGGGTCCTTGTGGTAACCGGCATCGCCCACCAGGGCCCAGCCGGGACCGTAGGGTTTGCGGAAAAAATTCTGCGTGTCGGCCGTGCCCACAAAGCGCTCCTCGCGCTTCCCGCCGCGAACCCGCGCGGCAAAACCCGGATGGGCGCTCAGTGTCTCCAGGTACATGGCTTCGATGTTGGCCCGGTATTGGTGGAACTGCTCGACCTTCCGCAAGGCGACCACGCAGACCAGACGGTCGTTGGTGGGGAAGCCGATAAACGCCAGCCCTTCGCGAACGTAGATCTCCCCGCCCGGGCAATCGACGCCGCTCCAGTAGGAGTAATACCCGCACGCCAGGGGCGGGATGACGTTGTACTCCGGCGCCTGAACAGCGCGAGCGACGATCGACCGCATGCCGTCAGCCCCGATGACCAGCCGGGCGTGCTCCGTTATCATCCCGCCGTCTCGCGTGCGGCCGCGGATCCCGGTGACGCGACCGCCGTCCATGACGATTTCCTGCACCGAGAAGCCCTCGCGCACCTCGGCGCCGGCGGCGGCCGCTCGGTCCACCAGGATCTTGTCGATCACCTTGCGCCGGGGGGCGTAGGCCTCCGACACACCGTCGATCGGCGGCGGCGACCCGACGAGCGCGAACGGGCCGATGTCCAGGCTGAACCGCGTGACCGGCGGGCAGTTGGACGTCACCACCGCGTCGAGCAGCCCCCAGCGCTTCAGGCGAGCCACGCCGCGCTGCCAGATAAAATGTGTGGACATGATGTCGCTGGGAAAGGTGGACTTGTCGACCAGCAGCACGCGGTATCCTTTCCGGGCGAGCAGCATCGCCGCCGGCGATCCCGCGCACCGGGCGCCGACAATAATTACGTCGTACTCAGGGGTTGTTGATGGCATAGATGGCTTTTACATCGTACTTGGGTTTGCGGTCATACGTCAGCAGCCCGTTGACTTCCTGCTCCACATCCGTGAGCTGCGTGTAGCAGTAGCCGGCAAACGCCGGAATCTTAACAATAGCCTTCGTCAGACCGCGGTAGCGCTCCAGGGCCGCCTCGGCGGACTTCTCCACGCCCGAATAGCCCCAGGCCTCCGAGGGGACCTTGGCACCCTCGGGAACATAGGCAATGCCACCGTATTCGCTCAACAGGAATGGCGTGCCGTTGTATTCGAACCCCGGCACCAGAGCCCCCCGGCTGTTGTTCGGAAGCTCGCCCGAGTCGAGCGATTTGTATTTCTGGTAGAGCAGCTCGCCCGTGCGGGCGTAGTCGTGGAGCGCGAACAGGTCCGTCGCGTCGGTGTGCTCCCAACCCTCGTTGTCGATCACCAGGCGCGTCGAGTCGAGCGACCGCGTAAGAGCGTAGAGGGACTTCAGGTGCATCTGCTGTGCGGGGTTACGCAGATCGGGCGCGCCCCAGCTCTCGTTGATGGGCGCCCAGATGATGACCGAGGGGTGGTTGTAATCGCGCTCGACCGCCTCGATCCATTCGCGCGTGAAGGCAGCGGCATAGCGCTCGTCGAAGAGCTGGGCGTTGGCCATCTCCGAGGAGACGAGCAGGCCCATCTTGTCGGCCCAGTAAAGGTAACGCGGATCTTCGACCTTCTGGTGCTTGCGCGCGCCGTTAAAGCCCATTTCCTTCGTCAGGCGAACGTCGCACTGGAGGGCCTCGTCGGTGGGCGGGGTCAGGTTGCTTTGCGGCCAGTAGCCCTGGTCGAGGACCATCTTCAGATACGTGGGGCGATTGTTGAGGAATACCCGGCCGCGCTCGACGGCCACGCGCCGCAGGCCGAAATAGGAGCGGACGCGGTCGAGAGTGCGGCCGGCGCGGCGCAGCTCGAAGGTCACGTCGTAAAGGTTGGGCGTGGCGGGCGACCAAGCCTGCGCTCCGGGGACAATGACCACTGCGGCGGCGCGCATCTCCTCCGCCGCGGCCAGACCCACCGCCCGCCGCCGGCCCTGGAAGCTGACCTCGAGGAAGATCTCGGTCTCCGGAGCGGGGTGATCCACCCGGAAATCGAACTGCATGGCCCCACGCCCGAGATCGGGCGTCATACGCACTGAAGAGATATAGCTCGGGCCCACGGCCTCCAGCCACACCGTTTGCCAGATGCCGGTAGTGCGCGAGTAGTAAATGCCGCGGGACTTGGGTTCCCAGTACTGCTTGCCGCGCGGGATATAGCGGTCGGTGGGCGGATCCTCGGCGCGCACGATAATGATGTTCTCGCCCGTGGTGAGCAGCGGTGTGATCTCGAAGGCGAAGGGGACATGGCCGCCCTCGTGGGAGCCGGCGAGCTGGCCGTTGACCCACACGCTGGCACGGTAATCGACCGCGCCGAAATGCAGCAGGACCCGGCGGCCCTTCCAATCCCCGGGCAGCGCGAGGCTGCGGCGGTACCAGACCACCGGGTGAAATGAGGTATCGCCAATGCCGCTCAGAGAAGCTTCGAAGCAGTAGGGAACGGTGATCTTGCGAGAGAGCGGGCGGCCGGAGGTTCCCCAGTTTTCTCGCAGGCCGGCGTCTTTGTCGTCGAATTCGAATTGCCACTCGCCGTTGAGGTTGAGCCACGTGTCGCGAACAAGCTGCGGCTGCGGATGCTCCGGACGCGGAACGCCGGCGTCGCCCTGAGCTGAACAGAGCGCCAAGCCAAGCGCCAGCAGAGCAAACTGCGCGGCCCGTATCGTCCGCGGCTCGTTGTGGAGCAGGCTTTGAGCCCGAGCGCCGAGACGAGTCCCGGTGCGGCAGACACGAGTGTCCCCGCCACGGTTCATTTCTTCATTCCGATGCGGCGGCCAGGGTCTTCTTCTCGGAGCGCGAAAGCGCCGCCGAGAGTCCCTGCTTGGCGTGCGCACTGCCGGGGTTCTGTTCCAAAGCATGGCGGAAGGCGGCCTCGGCGCGCGAGAACTGGTGAGCCTCGAGCGCCGCCTGGCCCATGGCCTCCCACAGCGGGCGCGGGTAGGCGGGCGGCTCGTTGTAACGCAAGGCCAGTTCCATGCCCGCGGCCCGCTCCAGGGTGTCGAGGCCTTTCCCCACCCGTCCGGCCCGCACCTCGATGTGACCGGCAAGATCCTGGCGCGCCACGCGCAGGTGGGGCGAGGGCGAGCCGGCCACCTTGGTCCACTCCTTCATCTGCTCGTCCATGCTCTTCATCTCGGCCCGGGCCTGGGTCAGGTCACCCTTCGCCGCGTAAGCCAAGCCGCGCGCCCAGTTTCGCCAAGCCCGCTCACGGGGGCCGGGATACTCCGGCAACAGGCCGCCGTCGAGAATCTCGTCCCACTTGCGGAAGTGCACCAGGGTCCGCATGCGCGCGAACCAGCCCTGGCGGTAGGCCGTGCGGGTGCTGGTCACCTGTTTGGCCTCGCGGGGA
>JACQDI010000512.1 GCA_016201195.1 Acidobacteriota bacterium
GAGATGACCTGGTCGAAGCGCACCAAGCATCCCTCCAAGATCGTCAAGAGCGGTGACGAGGTGGAGGTGGTGGTGCTCGAAGTGCACCCCAGAGAGCGCCGCATCTCGCTCGGCCTCAAGCAACTGGAGCCGAACCCCTGGACCACGCTCGCCGACCGTTACGCGGTGGGCTCGGTGGTCGAAGGTCGGGTCCGCAACCTCACCGAGTTCGGCGCCTTCGTGGAGATCGAGGACGGCGTGGATGGCCTGGTTCACGTCTCCGACATCTCCTGGAGCAAGCACATCAAGAACCCCAGCGAGGCGCTGAAGAAGGGCCAAAAGGTGCAGGCCGCGATTCTGCGGATCGACACCGAGAACCGGCGCCTGTCGCTGGGCATCAAGCAATTGCAGCCCGACGCCTGGGAAACGTTTTTCCAGAACCACGCGGTAGGCGACGTGGTGCGCGGCAAGGTCACCCGCCAGGCCGGCTTCGGCGTTTTTGTGGAGATCGCCGAGGGTGTGGAGGGTCTCTGCCACAACTCGGAGATTCCCGAGGGCGAGCACCCGGCGGGCGGCCAGCAAGCCGACTTCAAGATCATCAAGATGAACCCGGCGGAGAAGAAGATCGGCCTGAGCCTGCGCGCCGTGATCGAGGAGGAAGAGCACGCGCGCCTGGAACAGTATAGCCGGCAGGCCGCCGCCGGTAGTACCATCGAAGAAGTACTGAGTTTCAAAGACAGAGAGGAGACCTGACAACTGCCATGACCAAAGCCGACCTGATCGAAGAAGTCTCCCGGGTGGTGGAGATGACACGCAAGGAATCGGAAGTGATAGTGGAGACCATTTTCGACAGCATTGTGAAATCCTTGCGCAGCGGGGACAAGATCGAGATTCGCGGCTTCGGCAGTTTCCGCACCCGGCAACGGCAGGCCCGCATCGGGCGCAACCCTAAATCGGGCGAGCGGGTGGATGTACCCGCCAAAAGGATCCCCTTCTTCAAGCCCAGCAAGGAGCTGCGCGACATCGTCAACGGCGCCGCTGCCGCCGCTCCGGTCGCTGCTTCCGCTCCGGAAGGCTTCCCGACGTCGCAGGCATAGCGGCTCGAAAAATGGACTACCTGTGGACCCCCTGGCGGTTCAACTACATCACCCAGGTGGATCAAGCCCCGAACTGCGTATTTTGCGAAAAACTGGCAGACGCCGATGACCAGCGCCAGTTCATCGTCTACCGCGGCGGGAAGAATTTCGTCGTCCTGAACATCTATCCTTACACGGTGGGTCACCTGATGGTGGTGCCCTATCGGCACATCGCCACGCTCGAAGAGGGGGAGCCGGAGGAGCTGGCGGAGATGATGGATCTGACCCGCCGGGCCGAAGGGGCGCTGCGCCGGGTCTACCGGCCCCAGGGCCTCAACGTGGGGATGAACATCGGCAAGTCGGCTGGGGCGGGGGTGGCCAGTCACATCCACATGCACGTGCTGCCACGCTGGCAGGCCGACGCCAACTTCATGAGCGTGGTCGGAGAAACGCGAGTGCTGCCGGAGGAACTGCCGGTTACCTGGGCCAAACTGCGGAAGGAGTTTGGACCGTAGCCCACAACCCAACCCACACCCGGCTCAGTGCCGGAAGTGGCGGATCCCGGTGAAGACCATGGCGAGGCCGAGACGGTTGGCAGCGGCGATGACCTCGGCATCCTTCACCGAGCCGCCGGGCTGAATGACGGCGGTTGCGCCGTGCTTGGCCAGCTCTTCGATGGCGTCGGGAAATGGGAAGAAGGCATCCGAGGCGACGACCGTACCCTTCAGAGGCAGCACCGCCTTGGCGGCCGCGATCCGCACCGAATCGACCCGGCTCATCTGTCCGGCGCCGACCCCCACCGTTTGCCCCTCCATCGCGTAGACGATGGCGTTCGACTTAACGTGCTTGGCGACCTTCCAGGCGAACTCGAGGGCGCGCCCCTCGGCGTCGGTCGGGGCCCGATGGGTGGCCACCTTGAGCTGGCTGCGGTCGAGCGCGACAGAGTCCTCGGTCTGGACCAGGTATCCCCCGGAAATACTCTTCACCACCAGGCCGAACGCGGAGTCAGACACCTCGACCAAGCGCAGGTTTTTCTTGGCCTGCAACCGCTGGAGGGCTTCCGGCGTATAGCCCGGCGCAGCGATCGCTTCTACGAAAAGCTCGGCCACCGCAGCGGCGGTTTCACCATCCAGGCTCCGGTTGAAGGCGAGCACCCCGCCGAAGGCCGAAACCGGGTCGCAGGCGAGCGCCTTGCGGTAGGCCTCCACCTCCGTCTCTTGCTCGGCGCAGCCGCAGGGGTTGGTGTGCTTGATGATGGCCGCTGCCGGGCGCTCGAACTCGCGCGCGAGCTGCCAAGCGGCGTCGAGATCCACCAGGTTGTTATAGGAAAGCTCCTTGCCGTGAAGCTGGCGCGCCCCGGCCACTCCGGACTGGCCCTGCGCGTAAAGGCAGGCCGACTGGTGCGGGTTTTCTCCATAGCGCAGGCTCATCCGGCGCGGGGCGCGGATGTCCAAGGTCTCAGGCAGCACGGCGCCCGGCTCTTTGGCGAGAGTATTGGAGATGGCCCGGTCGTAAGCGGCCGTGGTGGCGAAGGCCTTCTTGGCGAGTTTCCAGCGGGTGGCCTCAGAGAGCCAGCAGGCCGAAGAGCTCAGCTCGGCGGCGATCACCGGGTAATCGGCGGGGTCGGTGACCACTGCCACATCCTGGTAGTTCTTAGCGGCCGAGCGGATCAAGGCGGGACCGCCAATGTCGATGTTCTCGATCATCTCCTCGAGGGTCACGCCGGGCTTGGCGGCGGTGGCTTCGAAGGCGTAGAGATTCACGACCACCAGGTCGATGGGGGCGATACCCTGCTCGTCGAGCTCCCACATGTGGTCGGCGTTGGAGCGCACGGCGAGGATGCCGCCGGTGATGCGAGGGTGCATGGTCTTCACGCGCCCACCCAGAATCTCCGGAAAGCCGGTCACCTCGGCCACGTCGCGCACGGAAAGGCCCGCCTCGCGGAGCAGTTTGGCCGTACCCCC
>JACQDI010000513.1 GCA_016201195.1 Acidobacteriota bacterium
CAAATTTGCCCTCAGTCTGAGTTCGGAGCGTCTCGGGAAAAGGCGCCGCGGCTGTCGCGCTCGCTGAGCAAGGGCTAGATTTATTGTGGCGTGGGTGGAAGGTAGAAACTCCACGGGTAAGCCCCCGGGTTACGAGCCACCACCCACTTGCCGCCAAGTACAGTTCCACTCCAATCCCGCCGATTTCTGTCCAGGGCAAGCAGGGCGCTTACCCTACGCCACGGCTGTGCGCAGATCGCGGACGGCTTGTGTGAGGCTGGCTACTGGCTCGCCCAGGGGCAGGTACTCCATGGCGATGTGACCCTCAAAGCCGCCCTTGGCGATGGCCCGGTAGATGTTGGGGTAGTTCAACTCCCCGGTGCCGGGATCGTGACGGCCGGGGCAGTCGGCGACGTGGAACACGGCGATGTGTGGCAGGTTCTTGCGGAGGGTGTCGATGACGTTTCCCTCCTGCACCTGCTCGTGATAGATGTCGAACAACAGCTTCACATACGGATTATCGGCTTCCTTCACCGCCTGGAGGCCCTCCACCGCCGAGGTGAGGAAATACCCGGGATGGTCGACCAGGGAGTTGAGCGGCTCGATGATGAGGGTGATCTCTTCGCGCGCCGCCAGTTCTCCTCCCCGCTTGAGGCCTTCGACCAGGCTGGCGTACTGTTTCGCCCGCGGCACGCCCGGCATCTCGTCTCCGGACATGAGGATGATGCGGGAGCAGTCCAGCCTCTTGGCGGCGGCAAAGCCTTTTCTCAGGTCCGCCAGGAAGCCCTCCCGATGCGACGGGTCCACCAGGGTCACCGGGCGCTTCTTCCAGTTCTCCTGGGCGAGCAGGGCATCCACGCCCAGGCCGACGGACTGCAGCCCGAGTGACCGGCGCAGCGCATTGACGCGATCGAACTCAGCGTCGCTCCACGGGTCCCACTCGCTGACAAGCTCCACGGAGCTGATGCCGGCTTTCGCCGCCGCCTCCAGCCGCTGGTCGAAGCTGCCCTGGAGGGTCCATAACATGACCGAAAGCTGCATGGCGTCAGGATACACAATCCTCACCCTACCCCGCCAGCGGAGCCGGCGACGGCCATGAACAACGGGCCCTTTACGCTTCTGGTGGTGGGCGGAACCGGCGAGGCGACCGGTCTGCCGGAGTCGCTGACCGCCGGGCGCTTCCGGGTCCGCTCGGCCACGCAGGGCGAGGTGACAGCGCTGCTCGACGGCGCCGATGTGGACGCCGTCCTGATATTTGCCGAGCGCTCCAGCGGGCCGCTCGAGCGGCTGATCAAGCTGTGGAAAGGGCTGCGACCGCGGGTCCAGTTCCTGGTGCTGCTCGAGCACCCGGCTTCTACCCGGTCCCTGGTCTCGCTGATGCACGCCGGCTGCCAGGACGTGCTGGATCGTCCGGCGGCGGACATGGCCACCGTGCTCGAGTCGCTCGAGGAACGCATCCGCTTCGTGCAAATCCATCAGATCGAGCGCCTGCGCGCCAGGCAAAGCATCCACTACGCCGGCCTGGTGGGCGAGTCCCCGGAAATGCTGAAGATCTACGACGAGATGCTGCGGGCGGCGAAGCTGGCGAGCCCGGTGCTGCTGTTCGGCGAGACGGGCACCGGCAAAGGCCTGGCGGCCCACGCCATTCACGCCTTGAGCCAGCGCAGCGGCAAGCCGTTTGTCACCGTCGATTGCGGGTGCCTCGCCCCCACGCTGATTGAAAGCGAGCTCTACGGCGTGGCGCGCGGCGCCTTTACGGGCGCCACTTCGGACCGTCCGGGGCTGGTCGAGACCGCCCAGCAAGGAACCTTATTTCTGGACGAGATCGGAGACCTGCCGCTCGGCTTGCAGCCCAAGCTGTTGCGCCTGCTCGAAGAGGGCGAGGTGCGCCGCCTGGGCAGCTCCCGCACCGTGCCGGTGGACGTGCGCGTGATCTCGGCCACCAGCCGCGAACTGGAGGGCCTGATCGCCGCCGGCCAGTTCCGGCTGGATCTCTACTACCGCCTCAACGTCCTCCGCATCGAGATCGCCCCGCTGCGCCAGCGGCCTCAGGACATCCCGCCGCTGGCCCGCCATTTCGCCTCGCGACACTCCATCCACGGCGAGCCGGTGACCGTTTCTGACGGCGCCATCGAATTTCTTCGGGAGTATTCCTGGCCGGGCAACGTCCGCGAGCTGAAGAATTGCATCGAGGCGGCGATCGCCTCGGCGTCGAGCCCCATCCTCCAGCCGCATAACCTGCCGCCCCGCTTGATGCGAACCCGCCACCCGGCACGCCACGCAGAACCCGCCATCGTCAACCTCGGGCAACTGGAGCGCCGCGCCATCCGGACGGCGCTGGAACTCGCCGCCCACGA
>JACQDI010000628.1 GCA_016201195.1 Acidobacteriota bacterium
GAGCCGGGGGCATGGGCGCCCGGCCGAACGCGCCGGGATTGAGCGCCGTCCACACCCATATGACCAACAGCCTCAACACACCCGTGGAGGCCCTGGAGCACTTGTTGCCACTGCGCATCCGCCGCTACGTCGTGCGCCGCGGCTCGGGCGGCAAGGGCCGCTTCCGGGGCGGCGACGGTATCATCAAGGAGATCGAGTTTCTCACGGATACGGATGTCACGGTGCTGGCCGATCGTCGGCGGCGGGGGCCCTATGGCTTGGCGGGGGGTAAACCAGGAAAGCCGGGAGTGACCCGCCTCAACCGCAAGAAGCTTCCTTCTAAGGTGCGCTTCGAGTGTCGGGCAGGGGATGTGCTAACGATCGAGAGCCCCGGCGGGGGTGGGTGGGGCGGCCTGTGAAGGGAATTGCCGAGCAAGGAGCTGTGATAGTCTAGAAACGATGGCGACCACCACCGGACTCACCGTCAAGGAATTCCTCGCCCAGCAACTGCCGGAAGATCAGCGCTGCGAGCTGATCCATGGGGAGATTGTCCCGATGGGCAATGCAAAGTACAGACACGAGCGAGTCAAAGCCAACGCCAACGAGATTCTCGTTTCGTATCTCATCCAGAACCCGATTGGCAAGGTTCACAACGAGACGATGTACCAGCTCACCGAGACTGACGCCCTTCAGCCCGACCTCTCCATCCTGCTCAAGGAGCAGGTTCCCACACAGGCCCCCGACGACCTGCTCGAGCTGGCGCCCGCTTTGGTCCTTGAGGTGGTCTCTTCAGAATCCGCCGCCAATCTGGAACAGCGCGTCGAGTTGTTCCTGGAGAGGGGAACCCGCGCCGTCCTGGTCGCCTTCACCACCCCGCAGGTCATTCGAATCTTCGAGCCCTCCGGCCACGCCCGCCTGGTTCGCGGCGATCAAAAGCTGGAGCTCGACTTGCTCCCCGGCTTCTCCGTCCCCGCCTCCCGCTTTTTCGAAGGCTTGTAGAGGGATGGCTCCGGCCTTGCCGTGAGAACCCCCGGCTGGGCAAGAATCGCGCCGACACAAGTGTAGGCACGGCAGACAGAGTGTCTGCGCCACCGTCCAGGAATGGGGCGCCGCTCACTCCGCGCGCCGGAATCGGTATTGGCCCGAGGCGAGTCTACGAGCGCGTCAGGTCCTGGCGCGCTTGGCGGTGAACTCTCTTGCCGGGCCCTGGCCGCCTTCGCGCTTGAACTGAATCTCGTCCCCTACGACCTTGCCCGTGTAGCTCTGCTTGATCGAGTTCCCGCCGCGTTCGATGGTGACGGTGAAGGACAAAGTATCCCCGCTCACCTTTCCATCGGCGATGGCAATTTCCTGCCCTTGGCCTCCGGTCATGGTTCCGGTGAGATTGTCCCCATTCACCTTGAAGGTGAAAGTGGCGTTGCGCGTCTGACCGCTCCGGCCCGGTACCTGCGCTGTCCATTTGCCGGTTACGTCAGCCGCCATAGCGCCGATCGAAACGGCAAGGAGAAGGGTAAGCACTGCAATCAGCTTGTTCATCATAACCAACAAAGGCGTCGCCAGACGCTCGGGGGTTACGTAACCGAGGCGCCGATTACTGCGCATCATCCCTACAACTCGGCCACGGCTTTCCATGCGGCGCGGGGTACAATAGAGCGCGTACGGCAATGGTGGCACGGTGCTGCCACGGAGGTTGACATTGAGCACAACCTTTCGATTCACGATCAACGGAAAAGCCCGCAGCGTGCAGACGGATGCGGAGCGGCCGCTGCTGGAAGTGCTGCGGGAGGACTTGGGACTGACCGGCGTGAAGTATGGGTGCGGCGAGGGCCAATGCCGCGCCTGCACGGTGCTACTCGACGGCAAGCCGGTTACCTCCTGCCTGACGCCGGTGAGCGCGGCGGCAGGGAAGAAGGTCGTCACCATCGAAGGATTGGCGGCGGGCGACCGGCTCCACGCGCTGCAGCAGGCGTTTGTGGACGAAGGCGCAATGCAGTGCGGGTACTGCGTGCCGGGAATGATTTTGACCGCCGCGGCGCTGCTGGAACGGAATCCGCGCCCAACCGAGACGCAGATCATCGACGCCATGAACGGCAACCTGTGCCGCTGCTGCGGGTATCCGCGGATTCTGGCGGCGGTGCGCCGGGCGGCGCAAGGAGGCGAAAATGCCTGACGAGATGGAAGGCTTTGAGCCGGAGCGCTACGAGCTCCGCGAGCCGCCGGTTCACGAGTTCGCGCTGAGCCGAAGGGAATTTGTCGAGGTTGCTGGTGCGGGCCTGCTGATCAGCGTGTCGGGGGTGACGGCTTGGGCGCAGAGAGGGCGCGGGCGAGAAACGTCTACATCCGGCACGCTGGAGTCGCGTTTGCACATCGCCGAGGACGGAATGGTAACGCTGCTGACGGGCAAGGTAGAAGTCGGGCAAGGGTCGCGGACCGAGCTGGCCATGGCCGCGGCGGAAGAAATGCGCCTGCCACTCGAGCGCGTGCGGGTGGTAATGGCTGATACCGACCTGACTCCCAACGACGGCGCCTCCTCGGGCAGTCGCACCACGCCCTCGACCGTTCCAGCCGTCCGGAGCGCGGCGGCGGCGGCGCGAGAACTGCTGCTCGAGGCGGCCAGCCGGCAATGGCAGATGGAACGCGGGCGGATCGAGGTGCGCGACGGGGCGGCGATCGATCCCGGGAGTAACCGGAGATTCGGCTACCCGGAGCTGGCGCGGTCGGCCGAGTTGGCCGCCGCCTTCAAGCAGGCGCTGCCGGCCGGCGCAGCGGTGACGCCGGTGAAGGAGTGGCGCGTGCTGGGCACGCCGCACTACCGGCTGGATGGGCGCGACATTGTCACCGGCGCGCACCGGTTTCCGTCCGACATCCAGCGGAATGAAATGCTATACGGCTCGGTGCTGCGGCCGCCCTCCTACGGCGCCACCTTGGTCGCGGCGGACCTTTCGGCTGCAAAGAAGATGCCCGGCGTGACCGCGGTGCGGGAGGGGAGCTTCGTGGGATGCGCGGCGCCCACTTCTTTTGCGGCGCGGAAGGCGGTGGCGGCCATCGCCGCGACGGCGCAATGGGAGACGCGGGAGCATCCGTCGAGCGAGCGGCTGTTTACTTATCTGAAAGAGCGGGCGGTGAAAGAAGGTGGAGACACCCGCCGCCCGCGCGTGCAGAGAAAGGGCTCGGTGGAAGAGGGCCTGGCGCAATCCACGCGCCGGCTGCGGGCCGTCTATCAGGTCCCTTACATCCAGCACGCGCCCATGGAGCCGCGGGGGGCGGTGGCAGAGTGGGAGGGCGGCCGGCTGACGGTGTGGACGGGCACGCAGAATCCGCTGAACGCCCGCGGTCAACTGGCCCAGGCGTTTCACCTCGCGCCGGAGAAAGTTCGCGTGATCGTGCCGGACACCGGCGGCGCTTTCGGTGGAAAGCACACCGGCGAGTGCGCCATTGAAGCAGCGCGGCTGGCCCGCGAGGCCGGACGTCCGGTGTCGTTGCGGTGGACGAGGGCGGAGGAGTTCATGTGGGCGTACTTCCGTCCGGCGGGGCTGTTCGAGGTGGAGGCGGGGCTGGACGCGGAGGGCCTGATTACGGCTTGGGACTTCACGAACTACAACGCAGGCACGGCGGGGATGGAGACTCCCTACCGGATCCCGCACACGCGCACGCGGTTTCTGTATTCTGACTCGCCCTTGCGCGAGGGATCGTACCGCGGGATTGCCGCTACGGCGAACCACTTTGCGCGGGAGTGTTGTATGGACGAGCTGGCGGGAGCCGCCGGAAAGGATCCGCTGGAGTTCCGGCTCGCCAACCTCGACAACGCGCGGCTGAAGGACGTGCTGCTGGAAGCGGCGAAGCGCTTCCGCTGGCAGGAGCGGCGGAAGCAACGACGGCCGGGCATGGGCTTAGGGCTGGCGTGCGGCACGGAGAAAGGATCGTACGTGGCGGCTTGCGTCGAGGTGGAGGCCAACCGTGGGAAGGGCTATCTGCGCGTTCGCGAGATCTCGATGGCTTTCGAGTGCGGCGCGATCTTGAACCCGGCGAACCTGCGGGCCCAGGTGGAAGGCGCCATCATTCAAGGGCTGGGCGGCGCGCTGACCGAAGAAATCGAGTTCGAGAACGGGAAACTTAACAACGGCAGTTTTGCGAAGTATCCCGTGCCGCGGTTCCGGGACGTACCACCCATGGAGATCGCGCTGGTGAACCGTCCAGACCTGCCGCCGGTGGGAGCCGGGGAAACACCGATTGTGGTGGTGGCACCGGCGATCGCCAACGCGGTGTTTGACGCTACAGGAGTACGCGCGAGATCCATGCCAGTGCGGGTGAAAGCGTCCACCAGTTGAAGGGCAGACCTCTGCCAGTAACGCCCGGATATTGAGCATCGTCCTATTCACTCTATGCGAAACCTGTTTATCCTTGCCTTTCCTGTGCTCCTGTTAGCGGCCGAGGGCCCCGATGGCTGGCCCCGGTGGCGCGGTCCCAACGACAACGGAATGGCTCGCGGCGATGCGCCGCTTCATTGGAGCGACACGGAGCACATCGCGTGGAAGGCGCCGGTGCCCGGCCGTGGCCACTCCTCGCCCGTGGTCTGGGGCGACCGAATCTTCGTGACCACCGCCGTGCCCACCGGCAATGCTCCGGCCCCCGTCTCCGATGCCCCGGCGCAGCCCTCGCCCGGGCGCCGTGGCGGTTTCCGTTCGAGCGGCCCACAGGCCGAGCAGAAGCTGATGCTGCTCTGCTTCGACCGCAAGTCCGGGAAGCTGTTGTGGGAGAAGGTGGCGTGTGTCTCGACGCCGCACGAAGGCTATCATCCGCGCTACGGCAGTTTCGCTTCGAACTCGCCGATCACCGACGGCAAGCACGTCATCGCCTTCTTCGGCTCGCGGGGCGTCTATTGCTATACGCTCGACGGCCAGCTCGTTTGGGAGAAGGATTTCGGCAAGCTGAGGATGTTTAACGGTTTCGGCGAGGGGGCATGGCCGGCCCTCGACGGCAACCGGCTGGTGCTGGTGTTGGATCAGGAGGACGAGTCGTTCCTGGTGGCCCTCGATAAGAGCACGGGGCGCGAACTGTGGCGTACGCCGCGCCAGGGGAACACGAACTGGTCGGGCCCGGTGATCACTTCCCATGGCGGCCGTAAACAGGTGATTGTTTCCGCCACGAAGAAAGCTTGCGGCTACGATCTCGAAACAGGCAAGCTGCTCTGGGAGGCTGCCGGCTTGGGCCAGAACACGATCCCGGCTCCGGTGGCCGCCGACGGAATGGTCTTCGTGATGAGCGGTTTCCGCAACCCGAACCTGATGGCGATTCGCCTGGGACGCGAAGGCGACCTGACGGGTACCGACGCCATCGTCTGGCAGAACCAGCGTGGCAATTCCTACACGCCGTCGCCCGTGCTCTATGACGGCAAGCTCTACGTGCTCGCCGACAACGGCATGCTGTCCTGCTTCGACGCCAAGACGGGAAAACCGTATTACCAGCAGGAGCGGCTGCCCAAGCCGTATAACTTCAAAGCGTCACCGGTGGGGGCCAACGGCAAGCTGTATCTGACTTCCGAGGATGGGGATGTGATCGTCGTGCGCATGGGCGAGAAATTCGAAGTGCTGGCGACCAACCGGCTCGAGGGTCAGATGTTCATCGGCACACCGGCGATCCTCGATGGCGAGATCTACCTGCGGGGACAGAATACGCTGTTCTGCGTGCGGTAGGGGAGCCTGGCTTTGTGTCACAATACGTCTACCCGACTTGCGGAAGGAGTTATGACTATGCTTCGACGGTTACCCGTTTTGGCGCTGCTCATCGCGGCGGGCTGCTGGACTTCCTCGGCTCAGAGAACAGCGACGAAATCCGAGGCTTCCCGGTTTCCCTCGCATCCCGACTTCAAGCCGACGCCCGAAGCGCCGGCCCTGCCCAAGGCCCTGATGAAACTCCCCAGGACCAACATCACCCGAGCCAAGTATCCGGCGATCGACTTTCATCTGCACGGACGGGCGCTCAGTTCCGCGGAAGCTTACCAGAAGATGATCAAGCTGATGAACGAGACCGGCCTGGGCGTGCTCTGCAACATGGACGGCGGATTTGGAAAAACGTTCGACCAGAACATGAAGCTCGGCGAGCCCTACCGGGACCGCATCATTCATTTCGCCAGACTGAACTTTCAAGGGATCAACGAGCCGGGCTGGTCCGAAAGGACCACCGCAGAACTGGAGCGCTGTTTTCGGGCGGGCGCGGCAGGATTGAAAATCAACAAAGTGCTCGGGCTTGACCTGAAGAATCCCGACGGCACCTACATCCAGTCCGACGACCCGCGATTCGATCCGATCTGGGAAACATGCGCCAGGTACAGCAAGCCCGTCATGATCCACACCAGCGACTCGTACGGCCGCTTCCTTCCCATCGGCCCCGAGAACGAACGCTATGAAGCCGGCCTGTGGCGCAGAAGCCCCGAGGGCAACTACTACAAGACCGGCCAGCCGGGCCACGAGGTCATTGAAAAGGCGCGCGAGAACATGCACACCAAGCATCCCAAGACTCGCTTCGTCAACGCCCACATGGCGATGTTGTACTACGACATGGATAAAGTCGCCGCGCTGCTGGACAAGTATCCCAACGCCGACGTCGAGCTCTCGGCGACCGTGCAGGACCTGGGCCGCGCGCCCCGGATGATCCGCGAGTTCTTCCTCAAGTATCAGGACCGCATCCTGTTCGGCTCCGACGGCAACCCCAACCGCGGGATCGAAGAGTTCTGGGCTCCTCATTGGAGGTTCCTGGAGACCTACGACGAGCACTTCGATCACCCAGCCCAGTTGCGCTCGGAGACCGGCGCCCCCCTGCACGGCCGCTGGAGAATCTCCGGCATTGACCTGCCCGACGACGTGCTCCGCAAGATCTACTACGCCAACGCTCTGCGGTACCTGCCGTCGGTTCGCGCTTCGATTGAGAAACAGCTCGCCGCACGGCGGTAGAGGTCGAGACGAGCGCCGCTTCCGGCAGTCAGGAACGGCGCCGCTCTGCGGCGAGCGAATCCTGCTGCAGTTTCTACACCTCCTTCGCCCCGTTCAATAGCCCCGCCAGATCTTTGATCCCGACGCCCGGCCCGCTGGGCACCGTCATCTTGCCGTCCTTTACCCGGATCGGATGATCGAACCAGCTCCCGTATCTCTCCGTCCCCAGCTTGTACTCCTGATAACGCCCGATGTCCGGCACGCACGAAGCGAAATGCAGCATGTACACAAACCCGAACCCGCCCGAGATGTGCACCGTGGTTGGCATCTTCGCCAGTTGCGCCATCCGCGCCACGCGCACCGACCGGATCATCCCGCCGTAATAGAACAAGTCCGGCTGCACGATGTCAGCCCCCCGGTTGGCGATGATCCACCGGAATCGCCAGTCGCTGTACTCCTGCTCGCCGAGCGCCACCGGGATGGTCAGGGTATCCGCGACGACCTTGGTGTCCTCCAGGTGATCGAACGGGCACGGCTCCTCGAAGTAAACCGCTTTGATCTCCTCCAGCATTCGCCCCACTTTGATGGCCTGCGGCGGATCGTAGGAGCTGTTGGAATCGGCGTGAATGTCGATCGCGTCTCCGAACGTCTTCCGTACCAGGGGAATCAGCCTGTCCGTCCGCCCCGGCATGGCGTCCGCGTTCCGGCTCATCCGTCCGCCCACACGGAATTTCAGGGCCTTCGCTCCCGACTGGTCCAGCAGTTTTCGCAAGTATGCGACTTCCTGTTCGGGCGTCGTGTCCCGCCGCCCGCTGGCGACATACAACGCGACGTCCTGCCGCACGACGTCTCCCACCAGCGCCCCCATCGGCTTGCCCGCGATTCGGCCCAGCATGTCCAGAATGGCGAATTCCACCCACGCCTGCGGGCTCCACAGCGCCAGACCGTACAGCTTGTAGTTATCCTGCCAGCGATAGAGTTCCCACAACAGGTTCTCCAGGTCGCGGGCGTCCTTGCCGATGAAAAACGGGGCCACCAGGTTCTTGAAAATTTTGTCGAGGTACTCCGGCCGCGGCGGGTTCGCCACCGAGACGCCTTCCGCCCCGTCCCTCGACCGCACGTGGACGAAGTACTCCCGGTCCTTCTTCAGCAGCTTGATGGATTCGATGATGACCGGTGACTTCAGCCCTTCTAGCCTCAGCACCGGTGCCGCCGCCGCACGGTCCAGATCCTGCACGCTGGGGCCGGCGGAGGCCGCCTTCTTCGCCCCCCGCTGGGCCGCGTACGCGGAGGTCAGCCCCATGGCGCCTGTCAGAAGACTACGCCGGTCGATCTGCATAATGTTCACCTCCCGAGCCAGCATCTAATCTACACCTCATTACGCCCTTCATGCCGAGAAGGACGGGGCCATGGGGTTTCGTGTAAACTTTACGCTGGTCGGGCAGCCAAAATGCAATTCCGGGTATAATCAGCACCGAGGTCGAATTGCCAAACTGGGCTTTCCACCCGGCCAAGTTGAGGTGAGTCATGTTGCATCGTCATGTGCTTCGCCTGTCTCTGGCGCTTGTGTGCGTCCACGCCGCATTCGCGCAGTCCACCACTCAGCAGATTTCAGGATTCGTCAAGGACGCAAGCGGCCTGGCCGTTCCGTCGGCAAAGGTTTCCGTGCGCCACGTTAATACCAGTCAGACCCGGACCACGCTGGTCAACGAGACCGGTTACTACCTGGTGACCAATATCCCGATTGGCTCGTACGAAATTGAAGCCGAGGCCACGGGTTTCAAGAAGTTCCTCCAGAAGAGGGTCATTGTCGACGTCAACTCCAAGGTCGCCGCTGACATCGTGCTCGAAGTCGGCTCGGTCACAGAATCGATCACCGTCACCGCGGATTCGGCGCAACTGGAAACCAGCAACGGCGAGGTTGGCCGGTTGATTAACGGCGAGCAGGCCACCCAACTGCAGTTAAACGGCAGAAACTTCGTCCAACTGCTCTCGCTGATTCCCGGCGTCTCTACTACATACTCGAGCAGCTTCGGCCTGTTTGGCGGCTTTGGCTCGAACATGAGCTCGCAGTCGGCCAACGGCGGGCGCACCGACACGTTCTCCTGGAACATCGACGGCGTGGACAACAAGGACAACGGAGGCGGCGGCAACAATTTCGTGAACATCAACCCGGATGCGATCGCCGAATTCAAGGTTCTGACCACGAACTACAGCGCCGAGTACGGTCAGAACTCCGGCGCCCTGATCAACGTGGCCCTGAAGAGCGGAACCAGGGAGTTCCACGGCTCCGCCTACGAGTTCGTCCGCAACGACTCATTTGACGCGCGGGCGTTCAACGCTCTGCAAAAGCAGAAGCTGCGGTTCAACAACTTCGGCTGGAACCTCGGCGGCCCGGCATACATTCCCGGCAAGTTCAACACCGACAAGAACAAGCTGTTCTTCTTCGTCGGTCAGGAGTTTAAGCGGCTGCGTCAGGGCGCCATCAATACTTGGACCGTGCCCGCGCCGGCGCAGCGGGCCGGCGATTTCTCGAGCCTCCCGGCCGCGCAAGGGCCCAGAGATCCGCTGACGGGGTCGGCGTTTCCGGGCGGAATCATTCCCCAGTCCCGCTTCAGCAAGAGTAGCGCCCGCCTCATTGCCAACTATCCCGCGCCCAACTTCACCGGTTCCGGCGGCAACTTCGTGTTTCCCACCACCTCCCCGCTCACCACCAACGAGTACATCTACAAGGCTGACTACAACCTCAACAGCAAGCACCAGCTTTCCGTCCACTACCTGCGCGACTACTACACTTCCTTGCAAGGCCTGACTCAGTTGGTCGTCTGGGAGCGCGACATTCCGGGCACGAACTCGAAAGCGCAGTGGACTTACATCGTGAACCCCACCACCGTCAATACGTTCCAGTTCTCGTTCAGCGGCAACGTGATCCACCAGGGCAGTTACGCGCCGAACACTTTCTTCATCGCCGATTTCTCGCGGAAGGGGCAAGGCTACACCGCGCCGTCGATCTACGGCATCAGCGGGGACATCCCGACGCTTAACATCTCCGGCTTCAACGGCCTGAACGCCATCCCGCGCCAGTTCAACAATTTCAACCGCCTCTTCAACTGGAAGGACGATTTCTCCAAGCTGATCGGCAATCACAACGTCAAGGCCGGTATCCTGGTCATGCGCAGCCGGAAGAACCAGGACAACATACCGCCCATTAACGGAACCTTCAACTTTGCGACCGGCCACTCCAACAGCACCAACAACGCTCTCGCCGACGCGCTGATCGGAAACTTCCAGCAATATCAGGAAGCCAACAC
>JACQDI010000629.1 GCA_016201195.1 Acidobacteriota bacterium
ACCATACCAACGCCACCGGCTCCCGGATCTGGGAGTTGCTCGAGCAAGGGCGATCGCTGGCTGAAATCATAGAGATTCTGCAGAGCGAGTACGGCGCGCCGGCTGATCAGTTGCACCAGGAAACCGAAGCGTTCGTGGAACAATTGTCTGCAGAGAAAATGATCCACCGGCAGGGAGAGGGGTCGTGACGTCAACCGACACCCTGGTGACCCGGGAGGCTTGGCTGGGAAGGGTCCGCTCCGGCTCCGGGTTTTTGGACGCCGAGCGACAGATGGGCGACCGGCTGGAGTCAGGCGCAGCCGTCTTCTCGGTTCCCGAGTCCGACCAAGCGGCCAGGAAAACCACCGTGGTGCGGCGTCGGGGACAAATCTGTATCTTTACGGGGCACTTGTTCAACCGCCGGGAATTGTCCGAGGAGCTGGTCCGGCAGGGGGAGTACCCGAAGGATGCTTCCGATTCCGCCGCCGAGCTGGTCCTGGAAGGCTACCGCCAGTGGGGCGCAGAGGTATTGGCCAGGCTGGAAGGCGTGTTCGTGCTCGCCCTCTGGGACCAGCGAGCAGAAACCCTACTCGCTGCCCGCGATCCCATGGGCTTGCATCCGTTCTACTACGCGCTGGCGGGCCGGGAGCTGGTCTTCTCCTGGGACGCGGAGACTGTCCGCCGTCATCCCGGCGTGCCCAGGGAACTAGATCGAATCGTCCTGGCTGAATACCTGATGAACCGATGGATGAGCCAGGAGGAAACCGCCTTCCAAGGCGTGCGCCGTTTGCCGCCCGCCCACGGGTTGAGCTTTCACCGGGGCCGGCTACAAGTATTTCGGTACTGGGATCCGGCGCCGCTCGGCCAGGGACTCCGATGGGTTACCCGGGAGGAAATAAGCCGGTTTCCGGAGTTACTTCGGAAGGCCGTGGAACGGACGATGGAATGCGGGCGCACCGGGATTCTCCTCAGCGGCGGACTCGACTCGATCGGTGTGGCCGCCATGGCCTCCGAGATTGCCTCCGAGCGCCAATGGCCGGCTCCGCGAGCCTTATCGGTGATCTTTTCGGGTGAGTTCTCGGAGGAACCGGTCCAACGGCGCGTGGCGGAAGCGCTGGGCTTTCCACAGACTTTCGTCGACATGCGAGATTACCGGAGCGGACGCGGGTTGCTCGGTCGCTTGGTGGACTGCACCGCGGGGTATCCGTGGCCTCCGTTGAACGTGTTCTCACCCGCCTACTCGGATCTGCTGAGGCGGGCCCGGTCGCAAGGGTGCGAGGTGGTTCTCACCGGCGAGGGCGGTGACGAGTGGCTCACCGTAGGCCCGGATTACGCCGCCGACCTGATCCGATCGGGCCGCTGGAGGGAGCTGGCCCGCCTGGCGCGCACCGTGTTGCGGAGCTGGAACTTGCCTGTGCTACCCGCCTTGAGAAACTTGCTGTGGACTCATGGGTTGCGGACCTTGGCCCGGAGCTGGATCTGGCGCCGGGCGCCATGGCTGGCCCTGCGCCGCCGGCGGCAGTTGATTCAGCAGGCCATCCCTGCCTGGCTGGCGCCGGATCCCGCGCTGCGGCGAGAGCTGGTGGAGAGGTTTGAAGGATGGGGCCGGCCGGGTGATGGTGACAGTTTCTACGTGACCGCCACCCGCGAGTACCTTTCGCACCCGCTGATCTCCATCGCCGCAGAAGAGAACTTCTATCGCGATACCATGGCCGGTATTACGACCATGCATCCTTACCTGGATCGACAGTTGGTCGATTTCCTGCTGCGGACCCCACCGGAGCTGCTCAACAGCGGCGACCGATCCAAAGCCCCAGTGCGCCAGACCCTGGCAGAGAGATTCCCGCAGTTGGGGTTTGAGAAACAGAGAAAAGTGAAGGCCTCGAAATTCAATGAAGAGATATACCGCCGGGAGGGGCCTGGTTTGTGGCAGGAACTGGGCCAGGCGCGGCTGATGGCGGAGCTGGGCATTGTGGAACTGGCTGCATTCCATGAGATGCTGGAGACCTGTCTGCGGTCGGATCACTTGACTCTCGTCCACCGCTTTTGGCATGCTGCCGGCACGGAGGCGTGGGTTAGGTGCCACATTTAATAAGATGAGATGTTGACCCATAATCAGTCTTATAGTACGCTGGTGGTTCTGGTATCTGTCAGTCGTTGGCTGAGTTAGGAGACTTCTATGGATGAGAACCGAGCTGGGACGCCGGCCTCCGGCAAGCGTGAGTGGGTTACTCCGAGGCTGTTGTGGGACGGCGACTTGCGTGATCTCGTGCTAGGCGGCATTGGAAAGCTAAGCACCACTGGCGGCGACACGGGCGACAGCCGCAAACCACCCGGCGGAGGGTAAGAAAGCGGCCCGGGAGATGTAGTGCACCCGCACCAGGAGGATGCCGGGGAAAGGGAGCGTAACCGGCAGCCTAGAGCTTCGGTGGGGTTGCTTAGGCTGTCCCTGGGGGAGTGGTGTTTTCGGTTCCCAGGGGACATTGCTTCTCATCCGGGGTTCGAAACGTGGCTTGATCCCCTGGGGCGGGAGTACGGATTCGGCGTCCCGCGGGGGGAGGAGTACTGGCTCCGGGTTCACCGCGTAGGCGCTTTTGTGGTCCGGTGTAGCTATCGGGAGGCCGTGGGTTTCCCAGACGCCGGCGTGAACCAGGTTGCTTTTCGCGAAGCATTCTTCCACGGCGTGGCCCCCTGGTTGCTGCAACGCAGAGAGTGGGACTGCCTGCATGGAAGTGCGGTCCTGACCTGGGGCGAGGTGATGGCGTTTTGCGGGCCGGCGCATCGCGGCAAATCCACACTGGCGCGGGCCTGGGTCGATCGCGGCGCCATACCGTACGCGGACGATGCGGCGCCCTTTCTGGTGCAAGACGGTGTCGCGCGGAGCGCGCGGCTCCCACAGAGAATCAGCCTGCGAGAACCGGCCGCGTCCTATTTTCCGAACGTTCCAGCGCCGGAATACGATTTGCTGCCGGGTGGTGAGATCTGGTACGATCTGGAACCAACGCTGCGGCCCCTGCGCTCGGTTTACTGGTTAGAGCCCATGACTCAGGCCGCGGAGAGCGCGGTAACGGTTCTGGCGAGAATCCCGCCGGTGGAGGCCCTGCCGCTGCTGCTCAGCGCAGCCCACTGCATGTCCTGGAAAGACCCTGGTTGCAACCGGAAGATGGTTCTCAACTACCTCTCTCTGGTTCGCCTGACGCCGGTTTTCCGGCTTTCGTTTGTTTCTGATCTCCACAGGCTCCCCACCGTGATCGATCGCCTGGAGCGACATCAGGAGCAGTTGCCCGGCGGCCGTGAGAGCTGACGAACCCCCGAGGTCGAGGCGCGATAGCTTTCTGCTCTATGCGGTGTGGGCATTCTGGTCGGCCGGGCTCCTGGCTTACTCCCAAACCGCAGCCTGGTACGGGGACGAGGAATACCACCTCCTGGCTTCGCAGTTGATCAATGGGGGGCGGAAACCCTTTGTGGATTTCTTCTATAACCACCCGCCCCTTTACATCTACTGGAACGCCGGGTGGATGAAGCTGTTCGGCGAGAGCTGGCGTAGCGCGCATGCGTTATCGGCGCTGGCGACCGGCGCCGGCCTCCTGCTGGCGGCGCGCTTTGTTTTCACCCGGCTGCCCGCACCAGCCTGGCGGCTGGCCGGTGGCATCGCGGCGGCCCTGCTCGCGGGCCTGCATTTCAAGTTGATTCAGTTCGGAACGATCAGCCAGGCCTACGGGTTGTGTCTGTTTCTGATGGTCGGGTCGTTTCGCCTGACCACCGCCGCCGCGCATCGCGAAGGAGCGACCGCGGCGCTGTGGGCCGGCCTGTGCGCCGGAGCGGCGGCTGCCTCCTCGCTGTTGTCCGCGCCGGTAGCGCCTATTCTGTTGCTGTGGATGCTCCGGCACAACCGTGCCGGCCACCGGCTCCGGAAATGCGCTTGGTTCCTGCTGGGGGTGTCGGTCCCCTTTCTTCCCTTGGCCTGGCTGGCCACGCAGGCGCCTGGCCAAGTGCGGTTCGGCCTTTTCGAATTCCACCTGTTTCATCGCGCGCCGAGCTATCGGGCCTCCGCGCGCTGGAACCTCCGCGTGTTAACCGGGTGGCTGCACTCCATCCAAGGGCTGCTGCTGGCGTTGCTGGCGGCCACGGGGTTGCGGTTCCTGGCCCATCGGAACGAGTGGGCCTCCCGGGGCCGGGAGGAGTTCGAGTTGTGTGCCTGGCTGACTCTTGGACTGGGCGTATTCCTCGCCGTCCCGTACCCAACGCATGGCCAGTACTTCATTTTACTGCTCCCGTTTGTGGGGATTCTGGCCGCTTTGGGGCTGTATGAAATTGGTTCCGGGATCCGGAAGCTGCCTCGGCCGGCATGGTTGGTGCTGCCGGCGGTTGGGTTGTTCGCGGCAGGATTGGTGAAACCGGCGCTGGAATTGCGTCCGGAGTACACGTTTCGTTGGCAGCGCATGGAGCGCATCGCCCGAGAAGTGAACCGCGTCACGCCCAAAGGTGGACTGGTGTGGGCCGACGAGGGCATCTATTTTGCAGCGCGGCGTGTGCCCCCGAGCGGCCTGGAAAACTCCTTCTCCCACGACTTGCGCATTCCTCCGGACCAGGTCGCCATCTTGCGCGTCGTGCCGCGCTCCCGTCTGTACGAATGGGTCGCCGGCGGACGGTTTGACACTGTCTCCTCTTGTTGGGGCTTCGATCCCCAACAGGATTCGCTGGGCTTGCTCCGCGTTTACGCCCGCCACCTGGAACTGGATAATTGCCACGTGTTTTGGGACCAACGTCATCTGGACAGCCGGTAGGCGTGATATTTCGTGTTCGCCAGCCTTTGCCAGCCGGCGGTGGAGACGTAGGGCGGCGGTTGTGCGACGATCACCTTTGCTCCCAGGCTCGCAAAGATCTGAAACACTCGAGATTGGACGGATGCATCGGCCTCCCAAAAATCGCGCCCGTTCTTGGGAGGAATCTCGGCGATCACCTGGGTACGGGCCAGTCGAGCCCAAGCGGCGTCCAGTCCCAACCCGATGGAGGCCACCTTGTCCCCTGGTCGAACCCCGAGCCGGCTCAGACCACCCGCCATCCGCAAAGCGGTCCCGGCATAGGCATAGCGGTCTTGTTCCAAGACTTGACGGGTGGAACCAGCAATACTATAAGCAATAAAGAAGACTGCGATGACGGTTGCCCCCCGGCTCAACCGCCGCGATTCCGGCGAGCGTGGGAGTCGGACGCTGGCAAGAAGCCCCATCCACAGCAACACCAGGAAGGGCCCGATGTACCTCCCCTCTACATGAACCAATGAATACATGCCCAGCGCCGCCAGAGCCGGAATCAGCAAAGCCCACTGTCCGGCAATGTCTTGCAGAACCAGGCGCCGCCTTTGGCCCAGGAAGAAGAGCATGGAAATGCAGGCAACCAGGGCAGCCTGCGAACGAAAGAACAAGCCCCCGTACAGTCTGAGGTGACTCCACAAAACGGCGAGCTGCTCTTTCCACAAGAAGTAGGGAGTCAGGCCTTCATACCAGTAGGAAGGATCGTAGAGAGGCGGATAGGTTCCGCCAATCGGGCTCGCAAACTCATAAATGGCAGGCTTGTCGAAGATCTTTCTGGTGGGATGCCGGGGGACGCCGCTGCTGGGAGGCTGCCCCTGCCAATGGATGTAGGGCTCGGTGCCGTTGACATGCCATGCCTGATTCAGCTTGCCGGCATCCCCGATGGTCAGGCGTCCTTTGGCTTTGGACAGCGCATAGAGGAATGGCCCCGCCACCGCCAGAAACACCAGCAACGCAAGCAGGAAGCGGGGCGCGGCCCGCCGGAGATTGCTTTCCGAAAACAGGCTGACCCCGAGAAAGATGAAAGCCAGCGGGAACATGGACACTTTGGCCAGATAGGCCAACCCGAGGGCCGCCCCCAATGCGAAAGAGGTGAGCCAACCTCCAGAGCCCGTGCGAATCGCCAGGATCAAGCCGCCCGCCAGATACACCAGAGCGGCGACGCACATATCCGGGGTCACGGCTTCCAACGTGATCAGCTCGAGAGACGACCATAAGAACAGGGAAAAACCAAGCGCCGGCCAGGCCCATGCGGCCAGACCCCTCCAGGAGCCGGCAGCCGCGGCTATCTGAAGGCGATGATGCGCCATGAAGCGATTCAAAAAGAAATGAAAGCACCTTGCCGCCACCAGGAAAACGAGGAAATTCACCAGATGGGCGACCGGGAATTCCCAGGCTGGTGTGGGCTTGAGAAGCAGCAGAGCCAGACCCAGCAGCCAGGAGTAGAAAGGACTCCAACTGGCATTGAGGGCCATGTGCCAATCGCCCCGCCAGTAGGCTTCGCCCATATCGAGGTAGGACACCCCATCGGTCCACATCACCTGGCGGCTGAACCAGGCGTGAGCCGCTCCCAGGAGAACCGTCGCGGCCCAAAAGACCACTTTCAGCTCCTTCGCTTGGCGGCTTCCGCGAAGGTTGTCCCCCGGCTGGCGCGGGTCCCGCTGAACGGCTACCGAAGTGTCGTGCATGTGGGCTCTTCCGTCGTCAGGAAGACAACGCCATGCCTCATAAGGTACCATGTCTCGGGGCTGCGGGGAGGGCAGGCTACAACCGATGGAAGGGGTCGATTTTGGCCTCCGTAGGTGTTTATGCAATCGGTTCGCGGTTGCCGATGTTGGGCCGGCCCGGCCTGCTGGTAGCGGCCGTGGTCGGACTTTTTTTTGTAGGGCTGGCAAAGACGGCCTTCCACAATCGCGGCTTGATCAGTTTTGGGTGGAGGGGCTTTGAAGGAGTCGGCCGGACGGTAAACGAGGTCACCCCGAGAGATGGGCTGCTGTACGCCCGGGAGGCGGTTTATTTTACGGCGCGGCGTTTACCCCCGGCGGGGTTGGAACACGCCGACGCTCAAAAGCTGCGACTGCCTCCCGCCTTGGCAGCTTCCTTGCACGTCGTGCCGGCACCTCAAGTTGACGAGTGGCTGGCCGCCAGGCGCTTCGATACAGTCGTCCTCCACCCCAAAGATGACAGAATCGAGAGGCTCGGTTTGTCCCGCCTGTACGCCAAGCGCAAGGAAGCTCACAAGCTTTACATTTTTTGGGACAAGATTGCTCCTTCCCCAGTATCCCGCTGAGATGATCTATGACGGGGCCCAAAGTGCTGGGGGGTGACGCTGCTATGGATCGGGAGGCCGGTGATAAGCGGAGCAACGGACAAGAGCGCGCAATCTTCCTCTGGGCGGTAGTAGCTACTCTGTCGATTGGGCTGCTGGCTTTCTCCCAAACCGGGGCTTGGGCCGGCGACGAAGAGTTGCACCTCGTGACAGCGCAACTGATCAACGCGGGGAAAACACCATACCTCGATTTTTTCTACCAGCAAACCCCGCTGTACGCCTACCTGAATGCGGGGTGGATGCGGGTATTTGGAGAAAGCTGGCGTGCGGCACATGCCTTGTCGGCGCTTTTGACCAGCGCCTCCATCGTGCTAGTTGCCGGCTTTGTATTTTCCCGGTTCCCCGAGCCGGGCTGGCGAGTCCCCAGCGCGATGACTAGCGCCCTGCTGATGGGTCTGAGCTACAACGTGATTAGGTTTGGCACCATCGGGCAGGCTTTCGGCCTATGCCTGTTCTTGATCGTCGCTGCTTTTCGCCTGACAATCGAGGCCGTGCGGCGCCCTAGCGTTTTTCTCCCGGCGGCGGCTGGATTGTGCGCTGGCGCGGCGGCAGGCTCCTGGCTGTTGTCGGCGCCCACGGGACCGATTCTGTTGCTGTGGATGCACCGATATAACCGGAGCGGAAATCGGCAGCGGAAGTGCGGCTGGTTTCTATTGGCGGCCGCGATTCCTTTTCTGCCATTGGCGTGGCTGGCGGCAAAAGCGCCGCGCCGGGTGCTTTTCAACATCGTCGAGTACGAGCTTTTCTATCGCAGGGTAGGCCGGACTTATAACGTAACCGTGGCAGATCTAAAAGTATTAAGTGAATGGCTCGACTCCACCCAGGGTTTGCTGCTGGCCCTCCTGGCGGCAGTCGGATTGTTGTTCTTAGCCCGGCGGCGGGAATGGCAGGACTGGAAGGCGGAACTGTACTTGTGCGTGTGGTTGACGGCGGGGCTGGGGGTGTACATGGCTAGCCCTCATCCAACCTTCACCCAGTATTTTGTTTTGCTGATTCCGTTTCTCAGTATTTTGGCCTCCGTAGGTGTTTATGCGATTGGCTCGCAGGTGTCCGTGTCAGGCCGCCCGGGCTTGCTAGTCATCCCCGTAATCGGGCTGTTTTTTCTGGGGCTGGCGAAAACGGCCTTCGACAACCGCGGATTCATCAGGTCTGGGTGGAGGGACCTTGAAGAAGTCGCCTGGACGATTAACCAAGTCACCCCGAGAGATGGACTGGTCTACGCCTCGGAGCCTCTTTATTTTGTAACCCGACGTTTACCTCCCCCCGGCATGGAGAACTCCCACGCCCAGCATGCGCTATTGTCTCGCAGCCTCGCGGCATCCTTACATGTCGCGCCAGCTTCTCAGGTGAACGAGTGGCTGGCCGCCGGGCGCTTCGACACTGCGGTTCTGGGGGCCACCGATCCCAGAATCGAGTCGCTCGGTCTGTCCCGCCTATACGCCAGACGCAAGGAGGTTCGTAGTTCTTGCATCTTTTGGGGCAAGGTTGCTCCCTCGCATGGATCGCGTTGAGGAGGCCGGTCGATGCTGGTCGATACTGGTCGATACTATACTGATATGGCTTGCGGCGCAGTCATGATTGGGCTATAGTGAACGTTGTCGATGCAGATCCCGCCTGTTATTTCCTTGAGCCTGCCGTCCGGGCCCGAGCCGCGCCGGGGGCCGGATTCCGGCATCGACAGCGACGAGGTGGCTCCCGAAAAGCTCCTGGCGCAAGCCGCGGATTTTGGCGTGTTTCCCGCCGTGTTCAACCGCTTGCGCGCCCTGGGGCTGACCGCTTCGCTGGGCGTCGAATCGAAATGGCTGAGGCGGTTTCGAGTGAATTACGCCCACAACGTCGGCCTCCAGCAAGAAGAGACGCAACTGCTCGCCCAACTCGCCGAAGCGGGATTGCCATGCCGGCCGATTAAGGGCGTCCGGCTCACGGAAATGCTCTATCCGGACCTTTCCTGGCGCGAGGTTGTCGACATCGATCTGCTCCTACCCCCCCATGCGGTAGCGCCGGCCTATCAGGAGCTGAAGCGACTGGGCCTTCAAGATGCTAAGTATCCCTGGGACCCGCCCGCCCTCTCGCGGCAGCTCGCGCAACCATCCCATGCCTTTCCGGAATTGGTGCTGGTGGCCAGACACGGTGTCCTGGTCGAACTGCACTGGGATTGGGTAGCCGAGGCTTTCCCGGCCGGCGATCCGGCGGACGACCTCGAGGCGTTTCTCGTTTACCTGTGCCGGCACGCGGGAAAGCATTTCTGGCGCCGCCTGCAGTGGGTGAGCGACATCGAACTCTACCTGCGGAAGTTCGGCGAACGGTTGGATTGGACGCGATTCTGGGTGCTGGCAAAAGGCTGCGGCGCCGAACGAAGCTGCGCCGCCAGTTTCGAGCTCTGCTCGATGTTGTTCCACCGGCCGCTGGGGCGGCCGGAAACCGCCGTGGCCCGGAGAGGTGGCCGGGCCCTGGCCCGCCGCGCGGTTCAGGAGCTTCTGCAGCAGGGCGAGTGGCGGTGGTGGCATCACCCCGCCTGGCGCCTGCTGCGGGTATACAATTGGCCCCAGCGAATCTCGCGGCTCCGCAAGTGGCTGGCGCCGCCGCCTTGGCACTGGATCCACCCACCCGGCGCGCCCGTCTCGAACGCTGGGGTGTGGTTTAGGCGCTATCGCCGCCTGGCGTTTCAGCTTGCGGCCAGGGTCCTGCCCTCCGCTAAATGGAGGCATCGCCTGGTCCGGGCGGCCGATCTCTCGTGGCGCGACTGGTGGTCCCTGGCGGAGGCCTTCACGACCCTGCTGGTGGTCACCGTGGCGGCCCGGACCGTTTCTTTTGACCGGCTGCAGCGCCGCGCGATGACGATCCGAGACGGACCCGCCAGGCGCCTGGACGAGACACGCGAGATGATTCGGCGGACGGTCTGGCTGGTCGCGGTGGCGGCCAACCATCATCCCATTCGTATGCGCTGCCTGGCGCGTTCGGTGGCGCTGGTGTGGATGCTGGCGCGGCGTGGATGTGCGACCGAGTTGAAGCTAGGCGTGCGACGGGAAGAGGAGCGCCTGGAGGCTCACGCTTGGGTCGAATGGCGTGGGGAAGCAGTGAACGACTCCCCAGCATCGCACGACCGGTTCGCGCCGCTCGAGCCGGTGAGAGGTCGCCTCCATGGCTGAGGGAAGACGGGTAGTTCGCATTTGCCGGGACACGCTGTATTGGGACTTGCACGGTAAGGCTGTGTTGCTCCAGGTCGAGACGGGCCGCTATTTCGGGCTGGACGAGGTGGCTCACCGCATGTGGCGGCTCATCCTGCCGCACGGCGATCTGGGTCTGGTCGAGGAAGCGCTCCGGTCGGAATATGCGGTCGAACCGGAAAGGCTAGATGAACCGGGTCATTTGCTCCAACAATTC
>JACQDI010000630.1 GCA_016201195.1 Acidobacteriota bacterium
AGCGGGGGCTCGGCTTCCGGATTGAGATCGACGGCGGGGTGACGCTCGACAACGTCGCCGAGATCGCGCGCGCCGGTTGCGACATCATCGTGGCCGGCACGGCGGTTTTCGGCAGCCCGTATCCGGGCGAGGCGGTGACCGCGCTGTCACGCGCGGCCGCAGGCGCCGCCGCTGTGCGCGTCTGAGGATTGAATCTATGCGTGGAAACCTGATCAAGACCGTCGCCGTCGTGCTGGCGGTTCTGGCGCTGGCCGGCTGCGTCCGGCGCAAGAAGTACGAGAATCCGATTCAGACGACTTCCCAGCAACCCGACAAGGTGCTGTTCGACCGGGCCATCGGCGACATCGAGCGCAGCCGCTTCGAGGTCGCCCGGCTGACCCTGCAAACCCTGATTAATACCTATCCGGACTCCGAATACCTCGCCAAGGCCAAGCTGGCTATCGCCGATAGCTGGTACCGGCAGGGCGGCTCCAACGGCCTGGCTCAGGCCGAGGCTGAATACAAGGACTTCATCACCTTCTTCCCCGGAATGGAGGAGGCCGCCGAATCGCAGAAGAAGGTCTGCCTGATCCACTTCCAGCAGATGGAGAAGGCAGACCGCGACCAGCAGCACGCCCTCAAGGCCGAAGCGGAGTGCCGCCAGTTCCTGGTGCAGTTTCCCAACAGCAAGTTCGTGGCCGAGGTGGAGCAGACCCTGCGCGAGATCCAGGAGGTGCGGGCCGAAGGAGAGTTCCGCGTAGGGCTGCAATACTCGAAGAAGGGAAGTTACCGCGCGGCGTCCACGCGGCTGAGCGCCCTGACCGAGCAGTATCCGCTCTACAGCAAGGGCGGCGACGCGCTGTGGCTGCTGGGGGACGCCTACAGCAAGATGGGCAAGAACTTCGAAGAAAAAAGCGCCAAAGCGTTCACCCGGCTGGTGCGGGAGTACCCGCTGAGCGCCCGGATGAACGACGCCAAAGACCGGTTGTCGGACATGAACCGGCCCATTCCGGATCCCGACGAGGCGGCCCTGGCGCGCATGCGCTACGAAGAGGAGAACCGGGAGAAGATCGGCATCCGGAGCCAGGCCTTCGGGATCTTCAGCAAGCGCCCCAGCGTAAAGACGGCGGCGAAGAGCGGCAAGCCGCCGCTGGTGGCGGCCGGGCCGGTGATTCCGGAAGGGATGCCGACGCCTGCGGCAGCGGGCGGGGCGGTGAGCGCGGAGGTCGGCGCGCAGACCATCACGGGGCCGAGCGCTCTCGATACGCAGCCGGACGCCCGCGCCAAGCCTCCGGCCGCTGGCAGCGCCGGAACTGCTCCGGCGACCGGCAGCGCCGGGACTACTCCCGCAGCGCCAGCCGGCACGGAGACCGTGACCCCGCCGGCCCAGTCGGCGCCGGCAGGCGCGACCGGGGCCACCGCTACGTCTAGCCCCGCGCAGACGGCGCCGGACGAGAGCACCTCCAAGCGAAAAAAGAAGCGCTTCCTGAAAATCATCCCGCGGCCTTAATGAGACACGCACAATCCAGTCACAAACCGCGAACATGGCGCGCCCTCTTGCGTGCCGCGCCGGCACTCGTGCCGGCGCTCGGCTGAAGCCTCGATAATAGGTGTTTGTGCCCAGGGTCCTGCTCGCCGATGACAGCCCGCACGCCCAGCGCATGGGCGCCGAGATCCTGACCCAGGGAGGGTTCCGCGTGCTGGGCATCACCGATGGGCGCCAGGCGCTGGAGAGCCTGGACCGCTTCGCGCCTGACCTGGTGCTGGCCGACGTGAGCCTGCCCGAGCATTCCGGTTACGAGATCTGCGAGCGGATCAAGTCGAACCCGGCGTTGGGACACGTCAAGGTAGTCCTGGTGGTAGGCGCGGCTGAGCCGTTTGACCGCGCGGAGGCGCAGCGCGTTCGGGCCGACGGCGTGTTGCTGAAGCCGTTCGAGCCCGCAGTGGTGCTCGAGACCATCGGCCCGCTTCTCGAACGCGGTCCGGCGCCGGACGAAGCGGTGTTCGAGAAGGCGGTCGAAGCGGCCCTGCCCGGACCGCAGATCGATCCGGACCAGGTTCGAGCCGCCGTCCTGCTCGCCCTGGAGGAGGCTTTGCCGTCGTTCCTCGACGATGTGGCCCGCCGGGTGGTGGACGCCCTGCGGCA
>JACQDI010000631.1 GCA_016201195.1 Acidobacteriota bacterium
GCGTCAGATCAGGTGGTAGGTTCGTGCGACAGAGCGTGCTCGGATTGGCGCTCGCAGCAGCGCTCCTGGGCCGCGAGAGAATCGAGACCTACGCGGTCGTGTTAACCGAGCCGCCGGTGGGAAGGCGGCTTTCAAAACCGCTGAAGACGCCGGTGGTGAGGGCGCGGGCCGAGGAAGCGGAGATCGTTGCCCTGGCTGAGACGGTCGCCGAAACGCAGCGGCCGATCCGCGCGGCAATCGAACAGATGGGCCTCCCGGTTACCGGCTCGACCCGCCACGTGCTCAACGCCGTCTTCGTCGAGGCTACCCCAGAGCAGGCGAGGCGCCTGCGCTCGCTCGCCGGGGTGCGCGGCGTGGTGCGCATGGTGCGCTACAAGCCGCTGCTCAACGCCGCCGCCGACCTGATCAACGCCCCGGCGGCCTGGGACGCTCTGGGCGGCGTCTCCAACGCCGGCGCCGGGATCAAGATCGGAATCATCGACACAGGCCTGGACAATACCCACCCCGGCTTGCAGGACCCGAGCCTGCCGCTGCCGGCCGGCTATCCGCGCGCGACGCCGCAAGATCTGCCTTTCACCAGCAACAAGATCATCGCAGCCCGCTCCTACGTAAAGCCCAGCGGGAAGATTGATCCGGCGCGCTCGCGCCCCGACGACTATACCCCGCGCGACCGTTCCGGGCACGGGACCTTCGTGGCCCTGATCGCCGCCGGCCGGCGCATCGACAGCCCGGCCGGCGGGCCCCTTACCGGGATCGCCCCCAAGGCGTTTTTGGGCAACTACAAGACCTCCGGCTCGACCGACATCAACGACGGGCCGCGGCAGGATTCGGTCCTGATGGCCATGGACGACGCAGTGTCCGACGGCATGGACGTGGTGAACCTGAGCCTGGGCAGCATTGCAACCTACGCGCCTGACGACACGGGCTTCGCGTGCTCGAGCGACCCGCGGGCCATCTGCGATCCGCTCGCCGAAGCAGTTGCGGTTGCCACCGAAAACTTCGGGATGGTGGTGGTCCTGGCGGCGGGTAACGACGGTGACCGGGGCGTGAACTTCCCTGCGCTCAATACCATCTCCTCGCCGGGCACCGCGCACGATGCCATTACCGTAGGGGCCACCACCAGTTCGCGCCTGCTCACTTCCACGCTGCGGGGCGGCAGCGGCGCGTCGAGTTCGCTCCAGGCGGCGCCCGCCCTCTTCGGCAACGGCCCGCGGCCCGACCGCCCCCTCACCGGCCGCATCCGCAGCGTTGAGGACGTGGGCGACGACGGAACCGCCTGCAAGGCGCTGCCCGCCTCCTCGCTCGCGGGGGTGATGGCGCTGGTGCGCCGCGGCAATTGCGATTTCGAGGACAAGGTTGTGAACACGCAGGCGGCCGGGGCGACGGCGGTCGTGGTCTATAACCGCACCGGCCAGCAGGATCCCATCACCATGACCGGGTTGGTAAACGCCACCATCCCCGCGGTCATGGTGGGCAACACCGTGGGACTCGATCTGCGCAGCTACATCCGCTCGAACACCAGCGCTACCGTCACGCTCGATCCGCAACTGGTATCTCGCTCGACCACCGCCGACCGCGTCGCCGGCTTCAGCGCCCGCGGCCCCAGCATCGACATGGAGGTCAAGCCGGACGTGGTCGCCCCGGGTGTCAGCATCTTCTCGGCGACTCAGAAGCTCGATCCTAACGGAGCGGAGTTCGATCCCACCGGGTTTACAACTTTGGAAGGCAGCAGCTTCAGCGCCGCGCTGGCTAGTGGCGTGGCGGCCCTGGTTTTCCAGCGGTTTCCGAACTTCGATCCTTTCCAGGTGAAGTCGGCGGTGGTGACCACGGCTACGGCGAACGTTCTCGACGGCGGCAACCCGGCGCGGGAGACCTCGGTCGGGGCGGGCAAGCTCAACGCCGCGGCGGCGATCAATCCCGGGGCCTTGGTCGATCCGGCCAACTTCAGCTTCGGCGCGCTCACCAGCGCTACGAGATTCCCCATCAGCGGCACGCTGGCGCTAACCAACGCAGGTGCGGCCAGCGATACTTTCCGCATCGACGTGCAGCAGCGCGATCCGGATTCGAACGCCCGCGTCACGGTGAACGGCGGCACTTCGGCCAGCGTGCAGTTGGGCTCGGGGCAGAGCGCGCGCCTGACCGTGGCCCTCAGCGGCTCCCTGCCCCGCCCCGGGTTCTACGAGGGCGCGCTCGTGATCCGGGGAACGACGGCCAACCTGCGCGTCGTCTACCACTACGCCGTAGCCACTGGCCAGCCGGCGAACATCATTCCGATCGAAGGCGACGGGGTGGTGGGCACGGCGGGAAAACCGCACCCAACCCTGCTCATCTTCAAACTAGTCGACACGGTCGGATTGCCGGTTCCCAACGCAAACGTGCAATTCCAGGTGACCCAGGGCGGGGGGAAGATCGTGGAGGCCGACGCCAAGACCGACATTTACGGCATCGCCGCCGCTGATGTGGACCTGGGGCCGGACATTGGGGATCAAAGCTATTCGGCCACCGCCGGCGGTCTGACCTTCACCTTCCTCGACGCCGCCCGGCCAGAGCCGGTGATCAACAACGGCGGCGTGGTCAACGGCGCGAGCTTCGCCCGCGGCAAGACGGTGGCTCCGGGGTCGATCATCTCCATTTTCGGCGCGAACCTGGCCGAGAACATCCGCGGCGCCATCCGACTGCCGTTGCCCCTGGCGCTCTATCACGTGAGCGTCAGCTTCGACCAGCCGGACGCGGGCGTGAGCGTCCCCGGGCGGTTGTTCTTCGTCAGCCCCGGACAGCTCAACGTGCAAGTGCCCTGGGAGCTGGCCGGGCTGACCTTCGCCATGGTCAAGGTGCGCATCAACGATTCGGTCAGCGCGGTCTACCGGCTGGAGTTGAGCGATTACGCCCCGGGGATCTTCGAGTATGACCTCAGCGGCCAGAAGTTCGGGGTGGTCACCCACGCTGACGGAAGCGTAGTCACGCCGTCGAACCCGGCCCGGCGCGGGGAAACCGTCATCGTGTATGCCACCGGGGTCGGCCCGGTCGATCCGCCGCAGGCGAGCGGCGAAGCGGCCTCCGCCCAGCCTTTGGCCCGCATGGTGCAGACGCCGGTAGTCACCGTGGGTGGGCAGGCGGCCAGCGTGTTCTTCTCCGGCCTGGCGCCGTCTTTCGTGGGCCTCAACCAGCTCAACGTCACCATTCCTTTGGGTGCGCCGAGCGGCGTCCAGCCTCTGGTCATCACCGCCAACGGCATCCCCAGCAATACGGTCAACGTGCCGGTGCAGTAAACGAAACGTAAGCTACGCGTGGATCTCGCGGATCAGGCGCAGGGACAAAGGCAAGGATCGAAGGCGATCCAGACCGTAATTCATCGCCCGCACGTAGTTGACGACGTCCGGCACGTCCGCCGGCATGTCTCTCCGGGCCGCTTCGGCCTCGTATTCGAGCAGGTCGGTCAGAGAAGCCTGGTTTCCCTCGATCTGAGAGGAAAAGACCGCCTCCTTTCGCACCTACATGGCGACGAACAGGTCTGGATTGGGAAGCAACTCGGTGGCTGCGTCCAGGCGACCCAGGGCCATGTCGGCTTCCGAGAGAAGAACCTGCATTGGGGCATCCAGCGCCAGCGGTGGATCGGGCGGCAAGGGTCTGGGGATAAACGCCTTATATCCAGAAGGTTGCAGGGTATATCGCCCGGATCTGTGCGCTCCGTCACTCATGCCCTTCCAGGTCCGCAAACGCAACTCGGTCCGATATTCGGGCGCCGGGCCGGCACCGTTGAGCATCAGCGACTTGGCATCTCTACTTTCGCATGCAGGGGTACTGGGAATGCGCCGAACGGGCTTGCCGGATCGTACAGCCCTTCACCCTGCCATTCCACCCAGACGTGAGCCTGTAATTGACCCGTCTGGTCCTTTATTCCTGGATGCAAATCCACACCGACGCCCCGGCGCCGCCGAAGTGCCAGCCGGGGAGCGCGCCGCCAAACCCAATCTCTCAGTAGTGTTCGCAGACCGCAGGTCCGCAGCATGCTCCGCAGGACCGGCAGGGTCGGGAGGTGGCGAATCGGGCGGGTGCGGTTCGGATAACCGGGTTACCTAAATGTCCAGCATCAATAAAGCTCCGCCGTTTCGCTTACATCGCCCAGTCCGGCAGGGCGACCGCGGCGATTCGTCCCTTCCACATGGAAACCCCCACTATAATATAATGCGAACTGCAATACGAACCGGGGCCGGCGCGCAAGAAAGAAAGTCGCGCCGATACTTGACATAAGCAAACTTGATTGATTACAGTAAAAGAGATTAGCGAGTGAGGTCTTCTGCTACCGGCTACCGTCCCGGGTGTTCGGGATCCGGCCGGCAGCCGGCCCCGAGGCTGTTTCCGGATTCCGTCCGGAAAGGCATGGGCCGTCCGCAGTAGTATTCCTCGCAATTGGAAGCGGTCCGCTGGGGCTGTTTTCACTGTTCGCCGTCGATAAGGCTGGCTGTCAGCCCCAATAGGGCGGCGTGGTTTTCAACTGGAAGTGAGTTTAGGAGCGCCCCCCTTGCGCCTGCTCTGCGCGCGGGCCGGGGAGCCGAACGAGGGTAATTCGTGCCGACATTCAACCAATTGGTGCGCCACGGCCGCCGGCCGCCTCACTGGAAGACAGCCTCGCCGGCGCTCGAAAGCTGCCCGCAGAAGCGCGGCGTCTGCACTCGCGTGTACACCTCCACACCGAAGAAGCCCAACTCCGCGCTGCGCAAGGTGGCGCGGGTGCGGCTGACCAACGGGATCGAGGTGACCACCTACATTCCCGGCGTCGGCCACAACCTCCAGGAGCACTCCATCGTGCTGATCCGCGGGGGCCGCGTCAAGGACCTGCCGGGCGTGCGCTACCACGTGATTCGCGGCACCCTGGACGCGGCCGGCGTGGCGGACCGCAAGCAGGGGCGCAGCAAGTACGGGGCCAAGCGGCCCAAGGCGTAACCTATGCCACGCAAAGGAAACATTGAACGACGGGAAGTGCTGGCGGACCCGGTTTACAATTCCACGCTGGTGGAGAAGTTCATCTGCTCCATGATGTGGGACGGCAAGAAATCGACGGCGCAGCGAATCTTCTACCACACCATGAAACAGTTGCAGGAGCGCGCCAACGACGACGCGCTGAAAGTGTTCAAGAAGGCGGTGGAGAACTGCAAGCCGGTGCTGGAGGTCAAGACGCGGCGCGTGGGCGGGGCCAATTACCAGGTGCCGGTAGAGGTGCCGCAAAACCGGCGCACCAGCCTGGCCATCCGCTGGCTGATCAACTATTCCCGGTCGCGGCCCGAGAAGGGCATGCCGGAGAAACTGACCGCCGAGTTGCTGGAAGCAGCCAACAACCGCGGCGGCGCCATCAAGAAAAAGGACGACGTACATCGCATGGCCGAGGCGAACAAAGCGTTCGCGCATTACAGATGGTGAAGCGGATCGTGGATCGTAGATCGTGGATCGTGGGCCCGAGACCCCGGAGGGTTTTTCCACGATCTACGTTCCACGTTCCACGTTCCTAAAAGATTTATGGCCCGTACCGTAGCACTTTCGCAATACCGGAATATCGGCATCATGGCCCATATTGATGCCGGTAAGACCACCACCACGGAGCGCGTCCTTTACTACACGGGGCGGACGCACCGTCTGGGCGAGGTGCATGAAGGCACGGCCATCATGGACTACATGGAGCAGGAGCAGGAGCGGGGCATCACCATCACCTCCGCCGCCACCACCTGCGAATGGCGCGACTGCCGCATCAAC
>JACQDI010000632.1 GCA_016201195.1 Acidobacteriota bacterium
CGTGCGGCTCGGAAGCGAGCTGCTCCTGGTAGGCCACGCGCAGGTCCCGCCAGATGACCACGGCGCCTCCGGACGCGGCCTGGCGCACCTCGGCGAATGGAAACGGAACTTTCTCGCGGAAATCCCGCACCGCCCTGGATTGTGCGGATGCCTCGCTGAAAAAATCGTCTCGCAGCGGCACTTGCAGAGCAGGGCGCAATCGGGGCGTTTGAGGGCTAGAAACGCAATCCGCGCGCAGGTCGGCTGGCCCCGCCGAGAGGACCGTCCAGCCGCAGCGCAGGTCATTGGTAGGATAGATCAGGGCCCGCCGGCCAGCCAATTCCGCGCCGGCCAGTTGCTGTGCGTGGCGCCGCCACCCGGTTTGAAAGACGAGGTAGACCGGCAACGCCACCGCCAGCACGACCAGCGCTGCCCGCCTTCGACCTCGCCAAGCCAGCGCCGCGGCCACCAGCACCATTGCCGCCGCCACCAGATCGCCCTCGTGGACCAGGTTGCCCCGGAACGATTTCATCCACGGCCAGAACGGGCGCACCCCCCAGGGATTCAGCCAGTCCCAGAAGATGTGGGTGAGGATGCCGCCATACGCTGCGAAAAACAGCGGCCGCCGCGCACCCCGCAGCAGCACGGCGATAAGCCACGCGAGTACTGCGCCGCCCAGAAAGGAATGCGTGACGCCCCGATGCGCGCTCGCCCCGATCCAGCCACCGAGCAGGCCCAGGGGCACATCGAAGTCCGGCGCAATACCGCCCAGGATCGCCGCCGCCAACACACGCTTCTCACCAGGCGCGATCCCTTGCCCCACCAGGTAGCCTGAGAGGAGATGGCCGGCGGGGGTCATGCTGGACAGACGCGGAGTCGGGGGGACGCGGGGACGCGGGGATGGGGAGACGCGGAGACGCGGGGATGGGGAGACGCGGGGACGCGGGGATGGGGAGACGCGGAGACGTGTTTCAGTGTATGGTCCATTGTTGAGGTTCCGAGGCCATGCGGACGAGTTTGCCGAGGATGTTGTGGTAGTGGAGGTCCAATTCCTGAACCTCGGTCTCGGTCAAGTATTTGCATCGGCCTGCGAGTTCGAGCCAGACTCGTGTTTCTTCTGCCTCACTCTCCGCATCGCTCAGCTTGCTGACAAAGTGCGCTTTATAGCGCCGTTTTCTCCACGCCTCCGCGATATTGGCGCAAACGGATCGTGAAGACTTTCGGATCTGATCCACCAGCGAAAACTTTTCATCGGCAGGGAACCGCTTCGTGAGTTCGAACACTCTCATGGCTCCATCCATCGCATACTGGTAGACGATTAGTTCCTTGTAGCTCCGGATGTTGCCCATCTCCGTGTCCCCGCGTCTCCGTGTCTCTCCTCCCCGTGTCTCCGCGTCCCCGCGTCTCTCCTCCCCGTGTCTCCGCGTCAGCCTGCCAGTTTTTCCAAAAAGTGAACTACGGACAAAATGCCCTTGTAATAGTTGTCCAGGCAGAACTTTTCGTTCGGGGAATGCAGGCCGTCGTCAGGGAGGCCGAAGCCCATCATGACCGTGGGGATGCCCAGGTGGCGGGCGAAGTCGCCGACGATGGGGATCGATCCGCCGGAGCGGATGAACACGGTGGGCTGGCTGAAGACTTCGCCGAAGGCTTCGGCGGCCACCCGGATGGCCTTGTGATCCGGGTTGACCATGGTGGCGGGAGCCGCGCTCAACACCCGCACCTCCACCTGCACCCCGGCCGGGGTGTTCGCCTTCACAAAATCCCGCACTTGCTGGATGACCTTGTCGGGGTCCTGTTCGGGCACGAGCCGGATGCTGACCTTGGCCGTGGCCTTGGCGGGGATCACGGTCTTGGCGCCGGCGCCGGTGAAACCGCCGGCGATGCCGTGTACCTCAAAGGTCGGCCGGGCCCAGGTGCGATGAAAGACGCTATAGCCCTTCTCTCCGGTCAGCGTCGTCGAGCCGACCTCCTTGGCCAGAAATTCCTTTTCGTCGAACGAGAGCCGGGACCAGCTCTCGAGCTCCGCCGGCGCCGGGGCCTTCACGTCGTCGTAAATGCCGGGAATCTGGATCACCCCGCCGGCGTCCTTGGCCTTGGCCAGCAGCTCGATCAATCCGAACACCGCACTGGGGGCCGCGCCACCGTAGAGCCCCGAGTGCAGGTCGCGCGCCGGGCCGGTCGATTCCCATTCCATGTAGACCAGCCCGCGCAGCCCAATGCACAGCGTCGGCATGTTGGGCTGGAACATCGCCGTGTCGCTCACCAGGGCGACGTCGGCGCGCAGTTTCTCGCGGTTTTCCCGGACAAACTTCGCGATCGACTTGCCGCCCACCTCCTCCTCACCCTCGATGAGGAACTTCACATTGACCGGAAGGTTGCCGTGCAGCGTGCGCAGCGCTTCCATGGCCTTGATGTGGATGTACATCTGGCCCTTGTCGTCGGCCGAGCCGCGGGCGTAGATGCTGCCGTCCCGCACGGTGGGGTCGAAGGGTTTGGAGATCCACAAGTCGAGCGGATCCGGGGGCTGCACGTCGTAGTGGCCGTAGCAAAGCACCGTGGGCTTACCCGCCGCGTGCAGCCACTCGCCGTAGACCAGCGGATGCCCGCCGGTGGGGATGATCTCCACGTTCTCCATTCCCACGGCCATCAGGCCTGCTTCCACGAAATGCGCTGCCCGCTGGATGTCGCCCTTGTGCTCGGGCAGGGTGCTGATGCTGGGGATACGGAGAAACTCGAACAGCTCCTCCAGCAACCGGTCACGGTTGCTTTCGACAAACGACTGCGCGCTCAGGGACATGGCTCTCCTCCCAAAAGGTGTCAGGTGTCAGGGGCCGATCCCCCGAAAACGGCACCGCATTCTGCATTCTAGCAGTTGCGGGTTGTAACGCTGATCTGACACCTGAAACCTGAAACCTGCGTTCACGGTTTCATTACTGCGACATACGGAAGGTTCCGGTAGAGCTGGTTGTGGTCGAGGCCGAAGCCCACCACGAACCGGTCGGGGATCTCGAAACACCGGAAGCGCACCGGCACCTGGACCAGGCGGCGGGGTGTCTTGTCTAGAAAGGTGCACACGGCGATGCTGTTCGGCTGGCGCCCGGCCAGGGTGTGCAGCAGGTAGCGCACGGTGAGTCCGGTGTCGATGATGTCTTCCACCAGCAGCACGTCTTCGCCCTCGATGCTTTCGTCGAGGTCTTTTGAAATCCGCACCACCCCCGGCGCGGCGCGGCTGCTGCCGAAGCTGGAGATAGCCAGGAAATCCATCTTCACCGGAATGGAGATCGCCCGGGTCAGCGCGGTGAGAAAGAAGATGGACCCCTTGAGCACGCTGATCAGCTTGATCTCGCGCCCGGCGTAGCTCTCCGAAATCTCGGTTCCCAGCTCCTGAATTCGCGCTTGGATCTGCTCTTCGGTGAACAGGATCTTCTCGATCTCCGGCGCAGGGATCATACGGTCATTATAGCGAGCAGCGGTCAGCCGTCAGCTTTCAGCATCTCCGCCGTCTTTTCGAGGCCGTATTTGAAGATGAGATTCTCGAAGTCCTTCTGGTAGAAAACCTGCACGTTGACTTCGGGATAGAGTTCGCGCAGGCGTTTGATCTTCCGATTCTTCTTGGTCACCAGCGACTGCTTCATGGTGGTGAGCTCGACGTAGAGATCGAACTCGGGCAGATAGAAGTCGGGAGTGAACGACTCGACGACGCGCTCTTGCTCGTCCCAAACGATGGGAAAGGTGCGGGGCTCGTACTCCCAGGGGATGCCGTAAAAGTCGAGGAGATTGGCGAAAATCTCTTCGCTGGGATGGGCGAACTGTCGGGCGGGTAGCGAGACGGCGCCCGGCGCCGGCACCCCGAGGCGCGCCAGGCGCAAGCGCACCTCAAACTGCAACTGTCGCTCCGCGGTTGGCGAGAGAACGCCGGCCTGGTCAACGCCGAGCGAGCGCGCCACTGCCGCGATTGCTTCGGCCAGCGCCGAACTGGTCCAGCGCTCGGCATCGAGAGTCAGGTCCACGCGAGCCCGGCTGCGACGAAAGCGCGGGCCGACCCAGGTCGTGTGCTCGCGCTCCAGTTGTCTCAGGGCGGCCACAGCCGCCGGCCGCTCCAGACCCTGCTCGACCATCAGCAGCCCGGCACGGACTGCCGGCGGAGCTACGATCTTCACCCGCAACACCCCGCTGAGATTCGGAAACAGAAATTCCCCACCGGGCCCGCAAAACACCAGGGGATGCTGCGCGGCCAGGCGAGCCAGGATCGAAGTGACCACGTCGACGTAGCCCCGAATGGGTATGCCCGCTGCGCCGGCGAACTCCGACCCGTACAGGCTTTCCACGTGGGCCTGGGTGACCAGCTCGAAGCCGAGCCGGCTTGCGACCTCGCGCGCGACCTCGTCAGCCCGCAAACCCGGCTGCGCCGAGATCGTCAGAATCGCCATGGAGAAGTGGCCCCACGGAAGTCATGATAACGTAAAAAGGCCATCTCCTATGATCATCGGCCTCGACATAGGCGGCACCAAGCTCGCCGGCGGCCTGATCACGCCCGACGCGCAACTGGTCGAGCGGCGCGAGCGTCCCACGCGCGCCCGAGAGGGAGTGGACGTTTCGCTCGGCGGCGTGTATGCCTTGCTCGAGGAATTGGCCGAAGCCGCGAAGACCCACGGAACCCTCGACGGCGTTGGAATCTGCGCCCCGGGACCGCTAGACCCCAAGACCGGAGTCATTTTCAATCCCACCAACATGCCCGGATGGGTGAACATCCGGCTGGCGGAGGAGGTATCGCGGCGGCTCCAGGTCCCCTGCTTGGTGGAGAACGACGCCAACGGCGCGGGCCTGGGCGAGGCGGTGTTCGGCGCCGCGCGCGGCTTTTCGCGTGTTTTCTACGCCACGCTCAGCACCGGCATCGGCACCGGGATCATCTTCGACGAGCGGGTCTACCACGGCAAGAACGGCGCGGCCGGCGAGGGCGGCCACGTCTCGATCGACTATCGCAGCCCGGTCCGGTGCAATTGCGGCAGCATCGGCTGCATCGAGGCGCTTGCCTCCGGATCCTCGATCGCCCGCCGCGCCCGGGAGCGCTTGAGCGAGTATCCGCAGTCGAAGATTCTCTCCCTCGCCGGAACCCTCGAGCAGATCACCGCCGAAACGATCGCCCGCGCCGCGGCAGGGGGAGATACGCTGGCGGCGCTCCTCATCGAAGAAACGGCGGAGATGCTCGGCGCGTGGCTGGGGAGCGTGGTCAGCCTGCTCGATCCCGACATCATCGTTTTGGGCGGGGGCGTGAGCCGGATCGGCGAGCCGCTGTTCGGCCGGATCCGGGAAGCAGTCCCCCGGCGAACCATCAATCCCTTCGCGGTGAACACGCCGATTGTCCCCGCGCAGCTCGGAAAGGACGTGGGGATCTGGGGTGCGGCCGCGGTGATCCGCAGCCGGTGAGGCGCGGTGTCTCGGTATTTTCAACATGCCTGAACTACCCGAGGTCGAAGCGGTGTGCCGGGTCGTGCGGCGGCCCCTGCGCGGCCGGCGGATCGTTTCGGCGCACGTGTCTCGCCGGCGAGTCTGCGCGCCGCAAACGCCGGAGGAGTTCGCACGCGCTGTTACCGGCCGCCGGTTCCGCGCGGTGGAGCGCCGTGGCAAGAACATCCTGATCCACCTGGATGGCGTCACCATATGGGTTCACCTGCGCATGACGGGAAACCTCTACACGATTGCCGATGCCCGGCTGCGGCCGGTGAGCGTCTCTGCGCACCTGGTACTCGATAACGGGCGTTCCCTGGTGTTCGACGATCCGCGAGGACTCGGCGTGATGCGGGCCATTCCGGCGGAGCGGCTGGCGCGGGCGTTGGGCCCCATGGGCGTCGATCCCCTGGCGCCGGAATTCACCCCCGAGCGGTTCGTAGCCCTCGCCCGGTCGAGCCGCGCCGCCATCAAGCTGTTCCTGATGGACCAGCGGCGCATCGCCGGACTGGGCAATATCTACGCCGCCGAGGCGCTCTACTGCGCCCGCATCGACCCGCGCAGCATCGGCGCCCGCCTCAGTTCCGCGCGGCTGCGCCGGTTGCACGCGGCGATTGTGGCCGTCCTCTCGAATGCGATAAAATCAGCATCTCTGGCTTACCAGCGCCCCGGTGGATTTGCCGAGGCCGAGGAGTTCGACCCGGCGGTCTACGGTCGCGAGGGCCTCCAATGCCGGCGTTGCCGCGGGCGGATCCGCCGCATCCAGCAGGGCGGACGCTCGACCTACTTCTGTCCTCGCTGCCAGAGTGGGCCTCATCATGTCCGCAGAGCTGATCGAATTCGACCGGGCTAATCCCGACCCTACTGTGGTGGCCCGCGCCGCCGAGGCCATCCGCCACGGCAAGGTCGTGGCCCTGCCCACCGACGCCCTCTACGTCCTGGCCGCCGATCCGTTCAACCTGCACGCGGTCGGCCGCGTGTTTCAGGCTAAGGGCCGCGAGATCCACCGCTCGCTCCCCATCCTGGTCGATTCGCTGATCATGGCCGAGGACCTGGCGACCAATCTTTCCTCACGATTCTACCTGCTCGCGCGTCATTTTTGGCCCGGGCCGCTGACCCTGATCGTGCCCGCCTCGGCCAAAGTGCCGCTGAAAGTAACCGGCAACACCGGACGACTGGCCGTGCGCCAAGCCCGGGCCGTGCTCGCCAACCGCATCATTGAGAGCCTGGAGATGCCCATCATCGCCACCAGCGCCAACATCTCCGGCCAGCCCACCTGCCGCAGCGGGATCGACGTCTTCGGGTTCATGGACAATCGCGTCGACCTGATTCTCGATGGTGGGGCAGTTTCCGGGGCGGGCGCCACCACCGTCGATATTACCGAGCCGTACTGGCGGATGATCCGCGAGGGAGCGCTGAGCGAGACCGAAATCGCGGAGTGTTTGAGGCGGTAGCGCGGGTTTCCCGCCCGCCTTCGGCCTGGGCGCCCCCCAAAAAACTCTTGACATCCTTGTTCTTTCGTACTAATTTATTAGTATGAGACCCCGGAGCACCACCCTCACCGAGCATGAGCTGGAGATCATGAAGATCATCTGGCGGCTGGAGGAGGTCACCGTGCGGGATGTCTACGAGGCGATGCTTGAACGCCGCAAGATCGCCTACACCACCGTGATGACGATGATGAACATCCTCGAGCAGAAGAAATACCTGAAGAAGTCCCAGAACGATCGCGCCTACCTCTACCGCCCGGCCCGGCCGCAGAGCCAGGTGATCAAGGGCATGGTGCGGGACTTCCTCGACCGCGTCTTCAACGGCTCCGCGGAGCCGCTGCTGGTCCATTTAGTGGAGGATCGCCGCCTCTCGGCGAAAGACCTCGAGGAACTGACCCGCCTGATGAGGAAGAACCCATGAACGCCTTGTTTTGGCTGCAAAACCTGGCCGCCTGGTGCCTCCAGATCGCGCTACTGGTCCTGGTAGGCGCGTGCCTGCCATTCTGCTTGAGGATTCGGACGGCCCGCGCCAGGCTGGCCTGCTGGCAGCTCCTGCTGGCCGGCTGCCTGCTGCTGCCGCTGCTCCAGCCGTGGAAGGTTCCCGCGCTCAGGCCCACGGGAGCGGTTTCGCTGGAGGCTGTGGCCGCCACCGGTCCTCCGGTTCCCCCATCTTCTTCCCTTCCCTCCACCCCCGCGCTGATAGTCCTCCTGCTCGGCGCGGGGATTCTCGGCCGTGTGGCCTGGCTGGCCCTCGGCTTGTGGAGGCTCGCCCGCTACCGCCGCCAGGCTTCCTTGCTCTCTCCGGTTCCGGAGGCCGTCGAATCCCGGCAGTCCCAGCTTGGCGTGCGGCCTTGTGTTTATGTTTCCACTGATATTGTGGGGCCGGTCACCTTCGGAATCCGGAATGCGGCGATTCTGCTGCCCAGCCGGTTTCTGGAGATGCCGCCCTCCGCGCAGCATGCGATCGCCTGTCACGAGCTGCTGCACGTGCGCCGGCGGGACTGGGCCCTCACCGTGCTCGAGGAGTGTGTCCGCGCCCTGTTCTGGTTTCATCCGGCCGTCTGGTGGCTGCTGGGGCAGATCCAGTTGGCCCGGGAGCAGGCCGTCGATCACGAGGTAGTGCAACTCACCGGCGCGCGCGAGCAGTATCTGGACGCGTTGCTCTCCATTGCCGCCGCCAAAGCCCAACTGGACCTGGCGCCGGCCCCGTTGTTTCTGCGAAGGCGCCACCTCGCTCAGCGGGTGGCGTCGATTTTGAAGGAGGTTTCCATGTCCCGACGCCAGGTGGCATTTGGTTTGTCTTCGGCGTTTGCGATTCTCGTCCTCGCCGGGGGGCTGGCGGTATGGTCGTTCCCGCTGCAGGCCCCACTTCCGGACGAGAGGTACGTCGCCATTGACACCAGCGGGGCGAGC
>JACQDI010000633.1 GCA_016201195.1 Acidobacteriota bacterium
TGGAGGTCATCGAGTCCATGCCGGCGATGGTCGAGAACTGCTTTTCGAGCGGCATCGCCACTGCCGCCGCCATGGTCTCCGGGCTGGCTCCAGGCAGGCCCGCCGAAACCTGAATGGTCGGAAAGTCAACGGTGGGAAGATCGCTGACCGGCAGGACTCGGTACCCCATCACCCCAAACAGCAAAATCGCCAGCATGACCAGGGTGGTCATGACGGGCCGGCGGATGAAAACCTCGGCAATGTTCATACGAAGCTCTGCTCGCTCGTGGCGGACACCCCCACTTGCTTCGTAGCACGATGCCTGCCACTGAGCCGATGGAAGACGAAACAGGAATTACTGGTCCACTAAGTCGGGAACGACCGACGGCTCCGCCGGTCACTCGTGACGCTGCGGCGTCCTGGCGGTGGTGGCGGGTTGCAGCCGAACGATCCGGTTAGGCTCGTCGCGGCGTGGCCGGATCAGCGGCGGTCTCCCTGGCGGCGAGCCATGCGCCGCCGCGCCGCGCAGCGAGCCTGGCCCCGATGATCCCGCTCCAAGAAGAGTGACCCTGAACTTTGGGCGGCGGGACTACACGGCCAACCGGCTCGGGCGGGCCGGCGGGCCGGCTATCCGCCACTTTCATAGAGGGGCGTTTCGCCTTGCCCGATCGTGCAGGGAAGTGAGACGCCGGCGCGTGCCGAGGCGCTGCGCGAACAGCCACCCGGCAGGCTCGCGGACGATCTTGACTCGTAGGTCGAAGTGAGGTGTAATCAGGGACGCCGCCGCCGTGAGTCTCCCGGTTTCGGGGAAGGCTGGGCGCACCGGTCGCCCGGCACCGATCCCGCAGGTCGTAGCCGCGCCCGATGCTGACGCGGGACGGGTTCGAGGCTGGGCTGGATGATCCGGAGCCACCGGTCGGACGGTGCAGGAACTGCTGGGGCACCGGGACGTGAAGACGACGATGGTCTACACGCACGTGTTGAATCGTGGCGGGCTGGGGGCGCACAGCCCGCTGGACGGGTTGCGCAAGCCGATGTCGGTCGAGACCGGGGGTCTTACACTGACCGACCGGCCGGCCCGAGGCTGCGGAGGAGGGTGGTTGAATGGAGCGGAAGTTGTTAACAGTTAAGGAGTTGCATCGGCGAACGGCTCGGCGACGGTTTCGCCGTGGGCTGAGCGCGGGGCTTCTTACGCTGGTCAAGGGAAACATGAGTTATGCGGACGAAAGCATGCCGTCCATCACGAGCAGTGGATGTCAGTGACGCAGCCTTCAAGGTATAGGCAAAACAATGTTGGAGATGAATCGCAAGTTTGCACGCACCGGCCCCAACGGTTACTTCGACATTCGAGTCTTTCACCGGAGCCGCAGGGCGAAGAAGGATTCTCGGTTTCTTTTCAAGTGCGGTTGCTGCGAAGGACAGCTCGAGGTGTACTACGGAGGCGATAGTCTGGAAATCAACGGCGTCATGGGTTCGGTTGAGAACTGGCGTGAGCTTTTATTGCCGTTACTGAACATGACGCTTCCGGGTCAGGAGCCAAGGAAGCGTTACCGGTCGCGTGCTTCGAAGGCGAAGAGAAGCGGCGCAACCGGAAAGCGCTTGAGTCGGCGGGCCGCATAACACGGCGTTGCAGACCGACCGCGCTTCGCAGCTATCGCTGCTCCACCGCGGCGGCTGAACGCCCGGGTCGTTAGCCAGAGGGGAGCGCAAATCCTCCCGCCAGGCCGGTGCGGGCGGCGGGACAGTTTGCCCGGCAGGGTCGCGCTACGACGGCGCTGGCGCGTAGCGGAAACCCGCGTCTTCAGGGCATCAATCGTGTGGTCGAGCCGGCGGGCGAGCACCCATAGGAATACAGAGAACAACCGCAGGTTATCATAGTATCTCGCGTCGCCTGCGAGCCTGACCATGACCGCGTTCCCAGAACAGCTCAAATCGTGCGGCGTCGTCGGGGCCGGAGGCGCCGGGTTCCCGACTTACGTTAAAGCCCAAAGCGAGGTCGAGTTCTTGCTGGCCAACGGCGCCGAGTGCGAGCCCCTTCTGCACAAAGACTACGAACTGATGAAGCACAGCGCCGCCGGGATTGTCGAGGGCGCGAAGCTGATGCGGTCGGCCACGCGCGCCCGCCACGTCCGCTTCGGCATCAAGGAAAAGAACGCCGCGGCGGTCGAAGCCATCGGGGAGCACCTCGACGGGGCCGGCATGGACACCGTCTTGCTCGGGGACTTCTACCCCTCGGGCGATGAGTACGAACTGGTCCAGATCGCCACCGGCCGGCTGATCCCGCCGGCGGGTCTTCCGCTGGCCGTGGGCTGCGTGGTCAACAACGTCGAAACACTGTTCAATGTCGCGCGCGCCGCGGACGGCCATCCTGTCACCCACAAGTTTCTCTCGGTGAGCGGCGCAGTGCGGCAACCCGAATCCTTCTGGGCGCCCGTCGGCACGAGCTTTCGCGAAGTGGTGGCGCGCGCCGGAGGCGCCACCGTCCCCGACTTCGGATTCTTCGTCAGCGGGATCATGATGGGAAAGCTTTCCTTCGACCTCGACGACGTCGTCACCAAGACCACCTGCGGCCTCATCGTCCTGCCGCGCGACCACTACCTGATCGTGCGCAAGGACCGGCCCCAGGAGTCGATGAACCGCATCGGCAAGTCCGCTTGCGACCAATGCAGCTACTGCACCGAGTTCTGCCCGCGCTACCTGCTGGGCTACGACGTTCAACCGCACAAGGTCATGCGCTCCCTGGGCTTCACCGCCTCGGGCTCCGCGCTGTGGAACCAGTCGGCCGAGCTGTGCTGCGCCTGCGGTCTTTGCACGCTTTACGCTTGCCCCGAGGACCTTTTCCCCAAGGAGGCCTGCGACCAGGCGAAGGGCGACCTGCGCGCCGCCGGCATCCGGTACGTGCAGAAGCACGAGCCGCGCGTTCACCCCATGAAGGAATTCCGGCGCGTTCCGCTCGCCATGCTGCGCCGGCGGCTCAAGGTGGAAGAGTACGAATCGGAGACCCCGTACGATCCGGGCGAGATGCAGCCGGCGTCAGTGCGCATTCTGCTCAAGCAACACGCCGGGCAAACGGCCTCGCCGCTCGTGAAGGCCGGCGACCGGGTGCACCGCGAGCAGAAGATCGCCGACGTCGGAGCCGGTGAGCTCGGCGCCGCGATCCACGCGAGCATCGATGGCACGGTGCGCGCGGTGAACGATACGGCGATCGAAATTGCAGCCTGAAGGAGAGCTATGGCGCGGAATTCCATCGGACTGATCGAGCTGGGCAGCATTGCCGCCGGATTTGAAGTCTGCGACAGCATGCTGAAGACGGCCGACGTGGAGTTATTGCTGTCGCGCAGCATCTGCTCCGGCAAGTACATCGTGCTGGTGCGCGGTGACGTGGCGGCGGTCGAGTCCAGCGTGCGTGCGGGCGCCCAGGCCGGCCACTTCTCCCTTATCGACACCTTCGTCATTCCCAACGTCCACGAAGCGGTGTTCCCAGCCTTGAGCGGCACGAACAAGGTGGAAGCGCTCGAAGCGCTGGGGATCATCGAGTCGTTTTCGGTAGCCTCACTGATTGAGGGGGCCGACGCCGCGGTGAAAGCGGCGAACGTGAGGCTGATCGAGATCCGCCTGGCGATGGCCCTCGGCGGAAAGGCGTTCGTCACGATGACCGGCTCGGTCGCCGCTCCGCGAGATGGTGTGAATGGCATGCCTGTGCCCACCCGTTGGATTGCTGCCTGGCTGTGGATCGCTCTTCTCTCGCCGGCCCGAGCCGCGGAAATTCCTCCCCGCGACCGTACGGTCGTGGTGATCAGCCTGGATGGGCTGCCCGCCCGTGCGTTCGACGATCCGAAGTTGCCGGTCCCGACCCTGCGCCGGCTGGCCCGCGAGGGCGCGGTAGCCAAGTCGATGACCGTGGTGAACCCTGCTGTGACCTGGCCCAACCACACCTCCATGGTTACCGGCGTGCCGCCCGCCCGGCACGGCGTGCTGTTCAACGGCATGCTCATGCGGCAGGGGCCGAGTTCCCCGGTGCGCGTCGAGCCCTGGCGGGACAAGGCGGAGATGGTCCGCGCCCCGACCGTCTACGACCTGGCCCACCAGGCCCGCCTCACCACGGCGCAGGTCGATTGGGTCGCCATCTACCACGCTCGCACTATCACCTGGGAGTTTCCCGAGCGCCCCAGCGTGGGGGGACGTATCGAGCAGGAGATGATTGCCGGGGGCCTCGTCACCGCCGCCGAGGTCGAGGACTTCGCCCAGGCTAACGTCACCTGGCGCGACCAGGTGTGGACCCGCGCCGCCGGTCACATCCTCGAAAAGCACAAGCCCAACCTGCTGCTGTTTCACGTCCTGAACCTGGACGGCACACATCACCGCTACGGCCCGGGCGTCCCGGCGGCATACTCGGCGATCGCTTTCGCCGATAGCCGTGTGGCCGAAATCCTGCGGGCGATCGAAACAGCGGGGCTCGCCGGCAAGGCCACCGTCTTCGTCGTCTCCGATCACGGCTTCAAGGCGACCACGCACAACATCCGGCCCAACGTCGCCCTGCGTCGCGGAGGGCTGTTGCTGGCGCAAGGGGGCATCGTGACCTGTTACGCCTACGTCGTGCCCGAGGGCGGCTCGGCCATGGTCTACGTCACCGACCCGGCGAACCGCGCGCGGCTCGTCCCCCGCCTGAAGGAGATGTTTCGGGATGTGGAAGGCGTCGAGCGCATTCTCGAGCCCGCCGATTTTTCTGCGCTCGGCCTGCCCGATCCAGCCCGCTACGATCAGATGGCTGACCTGGTGCTCACCGCGAAGAACGGCTACGCGTTCGCCGCCGGCTGGGACGGCGACGTGGTGACCACCACCGAGCGTGGAGGCCAGCACGGCTACCTCAGCACCGACCCGGACATGGACGCCATGTTCCTCGCCTGGGGATATGGCATCCGTCCGGGGGTCCAGCTCGAGCGCGTGGCCAACGTGGACCTCGCCCCTACCATCGCCGCCCTGCTCGGCCTCAAGATGGAAGGCGTGGCGGGGAAGAAGCTTTCCGCGATTCTGCGCTAAGCTGG
>JACQDI010000634.1 GCA_016201195.1 Acidobacteriota bacterium
AGGTGCTGCTGCTCGAGGACTTCCCGTTTTCCCTCGGGCCCGCCTATCTGTTCTCTCCTCACGACGCGGCCCTGGCGCCCGGGTTGCTCTACCGAAGTGGGGCAGCGGACTTTCACGGCGACATCAGCGGAGCGCCCGCCCCCGGCGGCGTATTCCTGCACACGCGGGTCAATGTTGACGGCCTGAACAACTTCCGTTTCTATCCGGCCCGCCGGGCACTGGTGGTTCGGTTCCTCTCGCTCGATGGCGGCCGGGTGCGCTTTGAAGTGAATCCCCAGCGGCCCGCGTTCTGTCGCCTGATCGCCACGACCGGTGCGCCTGCCGAGGCTCCATTCGCTGTCCGCGGCGCTCGCGCCCGCCGCGAAGGCGGCGAGACGGTGCTGGACCTTCAACTCGACGTGACGTTGCCACCCGGCAGTTTCCTCGCCGCCACGCTCAGTTTCTTCCAGAATGGAGGCTTCCATCCCTGGGGCCGCCTGGACCCCGAGCGGGGTCTGGACCAGTTGCCGATCCTGGTGAGCGAACGCCCCGGCGGTTTTGAGCGAAACCTGAGCCTGCGCGTTGCCGGCTTCCCTGATTCGGAACGGATCCGCTGCGATTTTTGGGCGTCGTCGAGCGGTGGCCCGCCGCTGCATCTGGGCCGCGTGGAAGCCCCCGTGGAGCCCCGAACATGAGCCGGCTCTCCCGCGCTGACTGGCTCTGCTGCGCCGTGCTATGGCTCGCCGTAATGCTGATCTTCGCCGCCGGCGCCGGCCGCCTGGGCTTCTATTACGATGACGCGGGCAACCTGGTCGATTTGCCCGCCGCCGGCCTCCACGCGCTGTGGGGCTTCATGCGCACTTCTATTCGCGGCCGCAATCTCCACGCTTTGTGGCTGTATTTGTTCTTTCACGCAGCCCCCGACCCCGCCGGCCACCTGCCCCTGCTTCACGTGGTCCAATCGGCGCTGGACGGCTTGGTCGCCGCCGGGTTTTTCATTGTGCTACGCCTGCTGCGCCTGCCCGCGCCGCCGGCGCTGATAGCGGCCGCCCTGTTCGCTGTCTGGCCCATTCACGGGGAGAGCCATTTCGGGCTCACCGCGGCATCCGCCCTCCTGATGTCCACGCTACTGGTGCTGGTGTTTGCGGCGACCAGCGCTGTGCTGACCGAGCATGTTCTGGCCCAACAAGGGAGCGGGCGATGGTGGCTGTGGCTGCTCGATGCCGCTGCTTTCATCGGCGCGCTGTTCACTTACGACCAAGTATTCTTCGTCTTGCTGGCGCTCGCCGTGTTGCGAGTGGGTGCGGCCGTGCTACGCCGCCGATGGAGCTTCCTCGCCGCCCACCTCCCCCACCTGGCCGCAGGAATCCTGTACGTTGCACTACGTGGCCAAATCGATGCCGCGAGCTACGTCGCGTGGCGTCCCGATACCTGGCGGTTGTTTCGCGTCAATCTCCCCGCCACGGTCTCGAACACGATCGGCCCGGCGTGGTTCCGGCACGTGGCGCCCCTGTACTCCAAGGTCACCCCAACCGACTGGCTGCTGGCCCTGCTCGTCGCGGCGTCGCTAACCTTCCTCGCCGCTCGCCTGCCCGTGTCTCCGCGTCCCCGCGTCTCCGCGTCTCTTCTCCCGGCGATCTTGTTCTACCTCGCCGCCTACCTGCCCATCTGGCTGTGGCACATGTCGCCGCGCCATCATTTCCTGCCCTCAGCCGGACTGTTCGCCGCGGTCGCTGTGTTCCTCGCCTGGCTGATGGGCCGGTTCCGGCGGGCGGCGGTCCCGGTGCTGCTCGTCGTCGGAGCGGCGACCGCGATTCTCGCCGCCGCCGACCGCGGGGAAAGCCGCTTCTGGGAGGAGTCGTTCACTGCCCGCCGGCAGCTCTTTGCCGAGATTCAGGCGGACCTCGCGGACGCCGACGTCCTGGTGCTCGATGACTTTCCCGCTACGCTCGGCCCGGCGCCCTTTGTCACGCCCCACGATGCTGTGTTTGCTCCCAGGCTTCTCGGCTACTCCACGCGGCCGGGGTTCGCCGCCTCCATTGGAGGCGTGCCCGCTCCCGGTGGCATCTTCCTATTCACCAAGAGTATTTACGGCCCGCAGAACTTCCGGTACTTCCCGACCGATCGGATCCTGTGCCTCCGTTACGACGCGCTGGAACACGGGCGGCTCGTCTATCGGAAGAACCCACCACCCGAGGCGCTCTACACGGTGGTCTCCTCCCAGGCGCGCCCTCTCGCCGCCCGGCGCGAGGGCAACGGCCTGGTCGTCGCCCTGCCCTTCCCTGCCGGCGTGCGCCCCGGCGCCTTCCCGGCGGCCCTGTTCAGCTACCGGCATGGAACCGGCTTTCATCGCTGGAGCCGTTTGGACCGCAACTTCGCGCTCGAGCCCTTTCCGGTGCTGTTGAGCGGCCCCGCCCAGACCGTGCGCTTGCACTCGTTTCCTGCAACCGACCGGATCCAGGTTGAATTTTTTGAGGCCAGCCGCGACAATGCTCCGGTATACCTGGGCCGCACCGAAACGGCGGTCGAGCCATGAAACGATACCTGCATTGGACGCTGCTGGCCCTGTTCACCCTGTATCTGCTGCTGGTCAGCCGCGCCTACCACGTCGCCGATCGCCGCCCGCCCACGTTCGACGACGCCTGGTACCTGGAAACCGGCCTGGGCTTCTATCACACTCTCACGCATGACGGCCTGCTACCCTTCTTGTCGTCTTACGCGGGATCGTTTCGCACCAAGGCTCCACTGATCTCGGTACTGCCGCTGCCGTTCTACCTCGTCCTAGGGACCCGCTACCACACCGCCATACTGGTGAACTTCCTGTTCATCGCCGTCACCAACGTCTACCTGTTCCTGCTGGGGCGCCGGCTGTTCTCCGCGGGTGTGGGCCTGGCGGCGGTGGTCTTTTACCAGACCATGCCCCTGGCCTTCGGCCTCTCGCGGGTATTCATGCCTGATTACGGTCTGGCGGCCCTGGTCGTAATGTGGATCTATTACCTGGTCGCCTCCGAGCGCTTCAGCCGGGGCTCCGCAAACATCGCCCTCGGCGTGGTCGCCGGACTGGGCCTGCTGATGAAAATCCTGTTCCCGGTCTACGTGGCGGGCCCCTTCCTCGTCGTTTGGTGGTTAACGGAGAAAAAGTCGTGGCGGCCGCTCGCCGCGATCGCCCTGCCCGCGCTGGCCTTGGCCGCCACATGGTACCCGTTCCACCTCACCACCATCCTGCGCTACGCCTGGCAGGCCGGCTACGGCGAGATCGGCGAACAATACAGCGGAGGCTTCGCCCGCTGGTTCGTGCAGCTCGTCAGCCAGGGTCTCGGATTCTCCTACGCGGTGGGGATCGTGGTCCTGGGCCTTGCCGCCCTGGCGCTCAACCGGATGCGTGTCGAGCGCAGCGAGCGCACCGGCGTTCTGCTCGGCTGGCTGGCGTTGCCCCTGGTCATTCTCGCCGCCGGCCGCAACCGCGAGATCCGTTTCTTGCTTCCCGTGCTTCCGACCTTTGCGCTGCTGCTCGCCGCCTGCCTCTTTCGCGTGGCCCGCCGCCCCGTGGCGCAGGCGCTGCTCGCAGTCCTCATGGCTTTTCTCCCCTTGCGGCTGTTCGCCGAACTCAGCTCCCACTCGGCGGCCCCCGAGCATCATGGCTTCGAGCACCCGCTCCAGGTGGGCCCGTTCATCGTGTTCGGCCGCGATCTCGGATGGGCCCGGCCCCCGGACGCCAGGGGCGACTGGGGCCAGGATCGCGTCCTCGAAGCGCTGCACCTGATGACCCCGCCCGTGGCCACCCGGCGCTACGTGATTGTCGGCATCGAGCACCCCTACCTGAACGCCAACCTCTTCCAGTACCTCAATGCCTACAAAAACTACCCTCTGCTGTTCAACTCCCTGGGCTACGCGGAGACCTCGGCCCAGCGGGCCGTGGAGCTCATCTATAGCCGTGATGCGCGGTTCCTGGTGATGGGCGAGGGATTCCATAGCCACGACCTAGTCGAGACCTTCAACCGCGTCAACGACGACATTCAGGCCCGCCTCGACCGCGGCGAGCTGCCGTTCCGATTCCGGGCCCGCATTCCCCTCAACGAAAAGCGCAGCGCCGTCATCTACGAGCGGGAAGCGCCCTGGGTGAGCTTCCCCCCCGGCGGCAAGGCCCCCGCGCCCGGCCATCCCATGACCGTCGAGTTCGCCGGAGGCGTACGCTTCCTGGGCTTCGACTGGACTCAGAAGGACCAGTACCTTTCCGAGATTTCCTACTACTGGACCGTGCCCCACCGCGTGGGCCAGGACTACCGGGTCAATCTCGACTTCCGCCGCGGCGGCAACGTCGTCCTGGTGCAGGAGCATTTCGTCACCGACCGCCGGCATCCCTTCTACGAGTGGGAGCCGGGCGAGATCGTCAAGCAGACCACGACCGTCTACGTGCCCGCCCAGGGCGGCGTCGAGGCCCGCCTCTGGCTCACCTCTTGGGGCGTCGGCGAGCGCGTGCAGATCACCGAGCCCAAAGAGCTGATCCACCAGAGCATGATCCCCTTGAGGCCCGGGCCATGAGCCGGAACACGACTCACTGGATATTGCTGGTGCTCATTACGGCCGGCCTGCTCGCGGTGAACGAGCGTTACTACCGCGCCAACACGCGCATCCCCACCTATGACGAGGCCTGGTACCTGGAAACCAGCCTGCGCATGTATCACGCCTTGCACGCCGGCCACCCGGGCGAATTTGTTTATCACTACCGGACCGCCTTCCTCACCAAGGCGCCGCTCATCTCAGTGCTCCCGCTGCCGTTCTATTTCCTCTTCGGAGCGAGCCACCACGCGGCCTTGCTGGCGAACAGCGCGTTCATTGTCATTACAAATGTCTATCTGTTCCTGCTGGCCCGGCGGCTGTTCTCGCCGGAGGTGGGTGTGGCGGCTGTGGTCTTCTACCAGACTATGCCCCTCGCCTACGGCCTCTCCCGCACGCTGATGGTCGAGTACGGGCTGGCGGCCCTGGTTGTGGTGTGGCTGTATTACCTGGTGGCCTCGGAGGGTCTCGCCCGGCCGGTGATCCATCTGGTTCTTGGCGTCGTTCTGGGTTTGGGGCTGCTGACGAAGATCCTCCTCCCGGCATTCATCGTCGGGCCCTTGCTGCTCGTGTGGCTCCGCGGCGGCAGGCCCTGGCGGCCCCTGGCGGCGATGGCCGTACCGGCGATCCTGATCGCCGCCACCTGGTACGCGTTCAATCTGGGAAACGTGCTGCGCTTCGCCTGGTCAAACGCCTACGGCGACATCGCCGCCGGATACGGCGAGCGAGGACTGGCCAAACAGGCGCTCCTGTTCGTCAACCAAGGCCTCGGCTTTGGCTACGCCGTTCTCTGTGGGGTAAGCCTCTGGCTTGCCCGTCCCAAGAAAAAAATAGGGTTCCTCCTGGCCTGGCTCCTCCCACCGCTAGCGGCCATGGCCGCCGGCAAGAACCTCGAAATCCGCTTCGCTCTCCCTCTGCTTCCCGCGATCGCCATTTGGATCGCCGTCTCCATCTTCAACCTGGGCCGCCGCACGGCCGTACACGTAATCCTCGCGCTCTTGGCAGTCGCATTGCCCCTGCGCCTCTATGCCGCCCTCAGCACCACCCGGTTTGCGGCCCACCCGGTCGCCCTCGGCCCGTTCGCCGTCCTCAGCCGCGATCTCGGCTGGGCGCATTCGCCCGACGACCAGGGTGCCTGGAACCAGCAGCGCATCATCCAAGAGATTCACCAGCTCGACCGCCCCAACGGCAAACCGCATTACGTAATCGTCGGCGTCGAGCATCCGTATCTCAACGCCAACCTCCTCAGCTACCTCAATGCCTATACCAACTACCCGCTGCGCTTCACCTCGCTCGGCTACGCCGAGTCCTCCGCCGACCGGGCCATCGAGCGCATGCGCC
>JACQDI010000491.1 GCA_016201195.1 Acidobacteriota bacterium
CCAGACCCACGTGCCCGGTGCCGATCACGGTGATCTTCATCGGACGAACTCCACGTACCCGCGCTTTTCAAGAAACTTGAAATAGCCCACGAAATCGAACTTCACCGGGCCGATCTCGAGTTCGGTGAGGCGGATGACCTCGGCCAGGTTTCTTTTTCCGTCACACCAGTAGAGGGCGGTGACCGGCGGTCCCGAGAACGACGCGGCGGGGTATCCCTCGCGCTGGTCGGGGGCGAGGTCGTCGAGGGTGATGGTGCCGATGCGTTTGCGCCGGACGATGAGGCGCGAGGTCTCGGGATCGGACGGCCGCGGCGGGCCGGGCGCGTTGGGAAGGGCGCGGCGGAGGCGCTGTTTCTGCTCTTCGGCGAAGGCCGCGAGCGGCGCGGAGAGATCCTCGATCGGGGCCAGGCGGCGCGCCGAACGCACCGCCTGCTGCGCCCGGTCGCGCGCGTAGTTGACCCGCTCCGCGCCGTCGGGAAGCGGGCGGCCGGCGACGATGGCATCCCCGGCGGCGGCGGCGATCTGCTGGTAACCGCGCGTCAACGCCAGCTCGGCCATGAGCCGCGCCTCGGCCGGACCCGCCGACGCGATCGAATAGAGATAGACGGCGTTCATGACCATCAAATCCCGCAGCGAGCGCGGCTCCACCGTGTCCGGCGTGTCGGCGCTATTGTGGTGGCTGTGAACACCGGTGCCGCTATACGGCCACACGGTGGGGATGCCGATGAGCGGGTCGCCCAGGTAGTTGTCGGTGCCGCTCATATACTCCTTGACGTGCCAAGGCCGCGTCACCAAAGGAAAGTATTCCTCGGCCAGGCGGACGATCAGAGCATCGGTGTAAGACTTCGCCGGGTGCGGATTCAGATACCAGGTGTACTCAGTGCCGGCCAGGCTGTAAGGGCCGGCCGGCGTATCCACGCACATGGCCGCCACGGTGTTCTTGACTCGCTCCGGATTGGCGCTGAGGTAGGGCATCGAGCCGTAGCATTCGCCCATGGCCAGAACGCGGATGGACCGCCGCGGGCGGGCGAGCTGGCCGCCGGCGATGAGGCGGTTCAGTGTTTCCGCGGCGCCGATCATGGCCGCCACGCCGGTCGCATTGTCATGCGCCCCCTGCTCGGAGGTGTGGCCCAGGGTCAGTACTTCCTCGGATCCCTCGCTGCCCCGAATCACGCCGGTCGTGTAAGGATAGACCCCCGCGTAGTAGCGGCTGTCGACCCGCGCGCGGACACGAACCGGCGGGCCCTGCTGGAGCAGCTTGCGCAACAGCGCCGACTGGCGGGGCGAAATCGAGAAGCACACCAGCGGCACGCTGCCCTTGGTGAACGCCCACCCGTTGTCGCCCCACGCGTTGATCCACTGCCGGCCGTCGACGAGGTCCTTGTTTTCGGTGAAATCGTTGATCGCCCCGAGCGCGCCTTTCTTCGCCAGCAGCCACTTGATGCCGGCCGGGTTGCGATCGGTCAGCACGAACTTGCCCCGCACGTCGAGTTGGTCGATCGGCCCGGAGGCGGCGATCACTTCGGCGGTCAGGCCTCCGGGCGGGGTCGGCCCGCTCCACATGCCGAGCGAGGTGGGGATCTTCTGATAGTCGGCGAGCACCCGCTGCTCGGCGCTCACCTGCGGCTCGACGATCTCGAGCGTCGCCTGTTTCACGTCCCAGGCGAGCGGCATGGTCCAGTAGCCGAACTGGGTCACCCCGTCGGCGGGCGGGTTGACGATCTCGACGTTTTCGAGGCCGGCCCGGCGCATCATCGCCGCGACGTTGCGGGCCGTTTCCTCGAACTTGGGAAACGTGAACCAATGATCGGTCTCCCAGATGCGCCGCATGTCGTCCATGGCCTGATCGGGCTTCGCCGCCTCACGCACCGTACGGACCAGGGCGGGGATCGGCGGCGCCTGGCCCCGGGCGATGGCCAGCGCCAGCACGAAAAGCAAGAGGCGTTTGGGCATGTCTGCGATCAGTAGTTCAGTATGGTGCAACCAGGGCGGCGCCGCAAGACCACAGAAGGGGGGGTCAACGTTACAGCGTGTGTGTCGGGTGCATGCCCTGGCTAGCCGATCGTCCTGTCATGTTCAGCGTGCGTCCCGATCCAGAACCACAGCACGCCGTCTGAAACCGGCCTGCCGACAGCACGGTGGTGCAGACCGACCCGCGCGGACCAAAACTCGCCGACCTTCTTGAGGTGGAGCGATGGATGTCGGGGTCCGCCTTCAGCAGCGCAAATGCTCTGTTGGCGGCGTCTCTTACGGTAGAAGGAAGAAGCTGATAGCATCCCCAGAAATCGGGCGAGGCATAATGATTCACAGCTTGGTAGACCGCCCGGCAAGGTGGTCCCGCAGAGCACGTTCCGCCAAGGCGTCGAGTTTGCCTGCCTTGACGTCAGCTTCAAACTGACGGTCCCACGCTTCGGCATCAAACTTTGCGAACCATTCCCGGAGTGTTGCCAACTCTTCGGGAG
>JACQDI010000492.1 GCA_016201195.1 Acidobacteriota bacterium
GCGGCCGCACTGGTCATGGTGGCGACGTTCGTCCGCAGCTACCGCCGCTCCCCGGAGCTGGTCCGTCAGTCGGACCACTACCGCCGCCGGTTGAGCGAGCTGGCCAGGAAACAGATTGAGCTGGAGACGGTGATGCGCCGGCCCGAAAACGCGGTCGTGCTACGACGCTCCATGTTCCTGAACGAGCTGCTCTACCGCAAGGGCATCTCCTGGACCCGGACTTTCGCCGACCTCGAGCAGCTCATGCCCCCGCGCGTGCGGCTCATCAGCATCCGCCCCCAGTTGAACGCCAACAACGAGGTGAGCCTGGAGATGCTGATCGGCACCGAAACACGCGAGGGCTTTGTGGAGTTCCTGAAGGGGCTGGAAGGGTCCACCTTGTTCCGGGAGCCGGTGCTGCACGGCGATTCCCCGCCGACTGAGAATCAGCCGCTGTTCCGGTTCCGCGTGAGCGTGATCTATGAGCAGAAACTTTAACCTGGGCCGCCTGCTCGGCGAACCCGGACCGCTCCGCAACATCAAGCTGGCCCTGATCGGCTTGTTCGTATTCGACGCGCTGTTCTACCTGTTCGCCATCGGCCCGCTGAGCGAGTCGGACCGCGAGCGCCGGATCCAGGTGGCCAACCTCGCGCGCCAGGAGAAAGAGCGCACGGCGCAGGTGGAAAAGCTCGCGTCGGTCGCCAAGAAAGTCGAGTTCGCGCGCACCCATGGCGATCAACTGCTCGAACACATCACTCTGCCGCGCCGCACCGCCTTTTCCGCCCTCGTCTCCGAACTGGACGCGGCAGGCAAGAAGGCCGGCGTCGAGCTGCGCGACCGCGGCTTGAATGTCGAGCCGATTGAGGGAAGCGATACACTGAGTATGTTGACTGTGACGCAGGGCCTGGACGTGAAGATCGGGGCGGAGCGCAACAAGCTGCTGGTCCTGATCGGCCTGTTGGCCGTGGCGGTGGTGCTGCTCTACCAGCAGTTCTTTTCCGGCCCGGCCGGGCCGGCGGCAGCGTCGACACCGCGGTCGCCGGCCCCAGCCGCCCGCCAGATCCGCGCCGCAGCCGACGAAATCCTTGCAGACCGCGCCGCCCCAAAAACGCGCAACACGCGCACCAACTCGGATTTCAAGCCTTCGCTGAAGATGGGGAAGCCGGGCGAAGGGCCGGACCCCGAGAGAGTCGATCCCACGCTGCGCACCGACCTGCTGGCCAAGGTCCAGGCGGTCACCTACGAAGGCGCCGAGCGCAACCTGTTTCAGTTCGGCGCGCGCCAGGTGAAGCCCACTCCCCAGCAGATCGAGGCCGCCAAGAAAGAAGCCGCCGCAGCCGCCGCTAAAATCGCCAGCGCCCCGCCCGCCAAGACGGCCGAGCCGCCCAAGCCCCAAGCCCCGCCGATCAACATGAAGTATTTCGGCTACGTGAACCGCCCCGGCGACGCTCGCAGGCGCGCCTTCCTGATGGACGGCGAAGATATACTGGTCGCGGTGGAGGGCGAGGTGATCAAGAAGCGCTACAAGGTGGTGCGCATCGGCCTCAATTCCATCGTCGTCGAGGACCTGGACTTCAAGGCCCAGCAGACGTTACCCTTGCAGGAGAGCACTACATGACCCGCCCGGTCAGACGCGAACGCGGTTATGCTTTGCTGGCCGTGTTGTTCTTCGGCGCGGTCATGGCCATCATGCTCGGCCTGTCGCTGCCGCGCGCCGCCTTCGAGGCCCAGCGCGCCAATGAAGACGACCTGATGTACCGCGGCGGCCAGTATTCACGCGCCGTGCAACTGTACTTTCGCAAGAACAAGCGGTATCCCGCGCGGCTCGAAGACCTCGAGAAAACCAATAACGTCCGCTTCCTGCGCCGGAAGTACGAGGATCCGATCACCAAGAAAGACGAGTGGCGCTTCATCCACATCGGCCCGGCGGGGATGTTTACCGACTCGCTGGTGTACGACAAGCCCAAGCCCAAGAAGGAAGGCGAGCCTGGCTCGGCGGGCTCGGCGCCTGGTTCCGGCTTCCCGGACATGGGCACTGGGAGCACGACTACCGGTGCTCCACCGGTCACCGGCATGGCCGATCGCCTGCGCGCGGCAGGCGCCCAGCCACCGCCGGGGAGCGACCCCAATGCCTTTCCCGGCGTCCAGCCCCCGCCGGGCGGCCAGCTTTACTTCAACCAACCGGCGGTCGTGGCCGGGCAACCCGGCGCCTACCCGGCCGGAGCGGGCGGGGCGGTGCCCGTATATGGCCAGCCCTCTCCCGGCCCTCAAGCCTATCCCGGGCAGCAGTACGCGGGCCAGCCATATCCTGGGCAACAGTATCCTGGGCAACAGTATCCGGGGCAACAGTATCCTGGGCAACAGTACCCCGCGCAACAATATCCCGGCCAGCCATATCCTGGCCAGCCTGGAGCGCAGGCGTTCCCGGCAGGCGGCTTCCCCGGCGCGCAAACTGGCGTCGTCCGGGGTGTACCCGGTGGCATGCCAGGTTTCGCAGCGCCCGGTGGAGCCTTCGGC
>JACQDI010000014.1 GCA_016201195.1 Acidobacteriota bacterium
AGAGAGATGCTGTTGGCAGCGACCGGCAGGGATGTAGAATGCCCCATTATGAATAGGGAGTGGGTGAAGTACTCCTGGAGAGCGGTTTTGTAACCCGCGCCCCAGCGGGGAACATCGGGCGGCAGGGCGCCCAGCGCGAACTGAATCGGGTAAAAGGGAAACCGCGCATCCAGACCCCCGCCGCCGTAAAAACCATGTTTGCCGTCGATCTCGTAGAAGTCATGAATGATGCGCGTGACCATCACGCTCTTGTACTCGTTCAGGGGATGCTCGAAGAGGCCGCCGGCGAGGGAGCCGCCGGTGAACATGAGGTACTTGCCCACAACGCCGCTGGAGTTGGCCAAGCCTTGCGGGAACCGGTTGGACTTCGACATCAGCAGCAGGCGGGGCGTTTCGGCGCCGTTGGCGCACAGCACCACGGCTTTGGCCCGCTGGAAGACTTCCTTGCCTCGCTGGTCGAAGTAGATCGCGCCGGTGGCGCGGCCCGACTTATCGACCTCAATCTTGCGCACGTAGCTGTGCGGCCGGATCTCACAGCGGCCGGTTTTTTCAGCCAGCGGGATGACCGAGGCCAGGGTGCTGGACTTCGCGCCCACCTCGCATCCGAAGCCCATGCAGAAGCCGCAGTGCACGCAGGCGGCGCGCCCCCGGTAAGGCTTCGACAGGATGGCCATCGGCGCGGGGAAAGCATGCCAGCCGAGCTTCTTCGCCGCGCGCTCGGCCAGCACCCCGGACGATTTGGGGGGCAGTGGCGGCACCGGGTAGGGCTTCGACCGGAACGATTCCCCCGGCGAGACCCCGGCCAGGCCGGAGACCCCCAGTTCCCATTCCTGCTTCGTGTAGTAAGGCTCCAGATCGGCGTAAGTGATCGGCCAGTCGGCGAAGCCGGTGCCCGCGATCGGCCCTTTCTTGCTGCGCTCGATAAAATCGATCTCGCGGAAGCGCCAGAAGTTGGCGGTGAAGTGGACCGTGCCGCCGCCCACCATCCGGCCATACAGGATCGCCGGCTTGGGCTTGGCTTCCTCGGCTTCGGTTTTGCGGAAGGTGTTAGGCTGGCGCTTGACGTTATTGGTGAGCGCTGACTTCCACCAGCTCCCGATCTCGTCGTGCCGGAAATCCTTCTCGCGCAGGTAAGGGCCCTGCTCCAGAACCACCACGCGGAATCCGGCGGTAGAAAGCTCCTTGGCGATGATGCCGCCCGCCGCCCCCGCGCCGATGATCAGGAAATCCGGCTCGTTATTCTTGGGCATCGTAATAGCCGAAAGGAGGCTCAAATGCGAAGCGATCCTCGAAGCCGATCCACTTCCAGCCCGCGAGGTCCCGGTTGCCGCCGTACTCGGGGCTTGCCAGGAAGCTCATAATGGTGTGTGCCCGGATGGTCTGAAAAAATTCGGTCTTCTCGATCGCTTGCAGCGCCTGGATCTGCTGCTCGCTCGTGAGACGCGCAAACCCTTGCGCTTCGAGCCGTGCCACTCCCTCGGCGTAAAGCCTTTTCTTTTCGCTCTCGAAGGTGGTGAGCGCCCGGTCGATGAAGTAGACCGCGCCCGCCTCCCGCGCCCCCGGCGAATCGCCGGAATGAATAATCTGCGCCGCGATGGCATCCACCACCGCCGCCTGCGCGGGCGAGAGGAATTCGAACTTGCCCGGCGCCCCTGATTGCGCCGCCCGGTGCGCGTGCTCCTGCGCGGCGAGAATCTCCGGCCAGCACGCCGCCAGATACGCCGGCAGCCCCAGCACGCACCGCCGTGAAATCCCAGAGTGACCCACGCGCACCCTCCTGTACTTACTACGTTGTACCACAACGCCACCGGAAGCGACCGGGAGCGCTGCTTAGTGCGCGGGCTTGCGGCCGCTTAACAGGGTCCCCACCGCGACCACCACCAGGCAGCCCACCACGTTGTACCAGAGGAACGAAATCTCCGTGTTGCGGCTGGTCCACCACACCGTGGCCAAGCCGGCGATCAGCCCCGCGACGGCGCCGTTGCCGTTGGCGCGCTTTACTCCGAAGGCGAGCACGAAGACGCCCAGCACCGAGCCGTAGAACAGCGACCCGATCATGTTGACCGCCTCGATCAGCGAACCTAGGCGGTTGCCGAAAAACGCGAATCCCATGGCGTAGACGCCCCAGAAGCTGGTGGCCAGGCGCGAGACCAGCACGTAGTGGCGGTCGTCGCCGTCGCGCTTGAGATGACGCCGGTAGAGGTCGATCACCGTGGAGGTGGCGAGCGAATTCAGCTCCGCCGAGATGGTGGACATGGCCGCCGCGAAGATGGCCGCCATGATCAGCCCGACTACGCCGGCCGGCAGGTAGCGGATCACATAAGTCAGAAAGATGTAGTTCGTGTCGTTGTAGCCGGGCCCCACCAGACGGATGCCCTCGGCGCGGCTCGCATCCAGACTTTTCTGAGCCGTGCGATAGCGCTCGCGGGCCGCTTCGTCGCGGGATGCCAGCAGGGCGCTCGCTGCGTCGCGCCGGTCGCTGAACGTCTGGCGGTAGCGCGCCTCCGCGGCGCGGTACTCTTCGGTTGCTTCTACCCGCTCCCGCTCG
>JACQDI010000484.1 GCA_016201195.1 Acidobacteriota bacterium
CCGTAGCGGTGCCAGTAGGGCCGGTAGGAGTTGCGCGACTGCTCGACCTTAAAGATCTTGCCCAGCCCGCCGGAGGCCACAAACGCCCGCGCCGCCGCAGAACTCGCAAAGCTGCGGACCTGGGTGCCGCACTGCACCACGCGCTCGTGCTTCTTCACCGCGTCCACCGCCTCGGCCAGCTCCTTCATGTCCATGGCCAGGGGCTTCGCGACGGAAGCGTCCTTACCGGCCCGGGCGGCCGCAGTCAGCATCGCGCAGTGCTGGTGGTCCGGCGTGCCGATCACCACCGCGTCCACCGCGGGCGCGGTCAGCAGATCCTGGTAATGCACAAACCCGCGCGGCTCCCGCCCGGAGGCTTCTTTCACACTCGCCGCCGCCGTTTCCCGCTGCTGCCGCCAGGTATCGCACACGGCGGTGACTTCCACGTTGGTCTCCTCGCTGAATTGCAGAACTTCCTTCAGCAGGCCGCGCACGCCGCAGCCGATGATCCCGATGCCGATCCGGTCGTTCGCTCCGAGGATGCGATGCGGCCGGATAGCCGCCGCTGACGCCGCCGCCACAAACTCTCGCCGATTCCACATATCGCCGCTCCTTTCGTAGGGTAAGCCTCTGGCTTGCCCGTCAAAGCAGTCTCTTCAGCTCTTCCAGTGTTGGGTTCTCCAACACCGGTTCATCCCAGATCTTGGCCAAGGTCTCCGGCCACTTAGCCCCACACCCTGTCAACAAACATACCACCGTCTCCTCCTCCCGAAAGCCCGCCTTGCGGGCGCAGGCCAGCGCCGTAGCCGACGCCGGCTCTACCAGCAACCCCGCAGAAGCGAGCAGCCGCAGCGCGGCCACGATCTCCTCCTCCGTGGCGTCGAGCGCGCTGCCCCCCGAGTCGTAGATCGCCTGGAGCGCCGGCCGCCCTCCGGTCTCATCCCGGATCGACAGCGCGATCGACCGCGGCTGCTGCTCAACCGCCACACGCTGGGACCGCGCGCGGAACGACTCCACAAACGGATTGCATCCCTCGGCCTGCGCCCCGTGCATCGCCGGCACGCGATCCGTCAGCCCCATTCGCCGCAGCTCGCAAAACCCCTTCCACGGCCCATAGAGCGCATCCCCCGCTGCTATCGGGCACACCATGTGATCCGGCACGCGGCCAAGTTGCCGCCAGATCTCGTAGGCGATTGTTTTATACCCCTCGACGCCGTAGGCATTGGCCATTGGCAGCGGCGCCAGGGTAGTCGCCGGCCAGTAGCCGAAATCCTCGACCAGGGTCTTGAGCATGGCCTGCCGCGGCTCGAGGATCACCGGCAGCGCCCCATATAGTGCGATCATCCGCCGCTGTACCGCCGGAATCTCGGGATGACAGAAGACCACGCACTTCATCCCCGCCGCCGCCGCGTAGGCCGCCGCCGAAGCTCCGTGATTTCCCGTGGTCGACGTGACCACTTTGCTATACCCCAGCATCCGCGCCGCCGACAATCCCGCGGCGTGGAACCGGTCCTTGAACGACCAAGTAGGGTTTGCCGTCTCGTTCTTGAAATAAAGATGCGGCAACCCCGCCGCTCTTGAAACCTCCGCCAGCCTCACCAGCGGCGTATTCCCTTCCCCCAAACTGACCCGCCACCGCTCTTCCGGAACCGGCAGCATCCCGCTGAACCGCCAGATCCCCACACCCCCGTCCACTTCCAGCGGTCCCAGATCGTCGTACACCACCTCCACCGCGTCCCCACACTTCGGGCACCCCAGTGGATACAAGCCATGCGGGAAATCCGTAGCGCAGCCAAGACAGCGCAGCTTCATAATCGATTTGGTGATGTGTTGATTTGGGGATTTGGCGATTTTACCGCCGGCACGGGGGTTTTCAAATCACCAAATCGCCAAATCAACAAATCACCAAATCCAGGTTACACTGTTTGGGGGAGGGTCGCCCTTGCACAACCACCACCACCCGACCACCGGCCGGCGCCTGCAGCTTTCGCTGCTGGCTACGGTGGTGTTCATTGTGGTGGAGTTTGTCGCCGGCCTGGAAGCCCATTCGCTTGCCCTGCTTTCCGACGCCGGCCACAATTTCACCGACGCCCTGGCCCTGCTGCTCGCCTGGTTCGCCTATTACGTGGAATCAAAGCCACCGGACCAGAGCCGCACCTACGGCTACCAGCGCGCCGGCGTGCTCGCCGCTTTCGTCAACGCCCTGGCCCTGGTGGTGCTCGCCGGCTTCATCTTCTGGGAGAGCTACCGGCGTCTGGGCCGGCCCCAGGAAGTCTCTGAGCGGATCATGATCGTGGTGGCGGGCCTGGGCCTGCTGGTCAACTTGGGCATCATGTTCGGGCTGCGCGAGGCCGGCCGCCACGATCTCAATATCCGCAGCGCCTTCGTCCACATGCTCGGCGACGCCGTCTCTTCGGTCGGCATCATCGCTGGCGGTTTTCTGATTGCATGGACCGGCTATCACTGGATCGACCCGCTGCTGTCGGCCCTCATCGGCGTGCTGATTCTGTGGACGGCCCGGGACATCATTTTGGAATCGCTGAACATCCTGCTGGAAGGCCTGCCCAGCAACCTGCGCCTGAAAACGGTC
>JACQDI010000485.1 GCA_016201195.1 Acidobacteriota bacterium
CGGTGATGCGGCGGAAGACGTTGCCCGAGATTGGGTCCTTGTTGACCTCACTCGTCGAGATGACGTAGATGGGGATGCCTTCGTCCTCGGACACCGCGCGCACGTCGTCGGGGGCGAGCATGCTGGCGTTGTCGGGGCCGTTCTAGAACACGATGACCACTTTGCGCCCGGGCACCAGCGCCGCATCGCGCAGGGTGAGCAGCAGGGCGTTGTAGAGGGCGGTGTCGTCGCCGGCCACCGACTGGCGCAGCCCCCGGATGGCCACCAGCCGGTCGCGGGTCAGCGTCGAGGCCCGGCTCAGGTTGCGGCTGAAGGTGTAAACGGCGATGGAGTCGGCCCGGTCCAGGCCGCGCACGAAGTCGGCGATGGCGTCCTCGGCGTAGACGAAGCCGCGGTACATGAAGTTGCTGGTGTCGAACAGGACGAAGACGTTGGTCCCGACGAAGGTGTCGGAAGCGAGATCAATGCCGGCCGCGCCTCCCTGCCCAGAGGACACCCCGGCTGGGCGGCCCTCCTCGAGGGCGACCGGGGTCTGGCTGCCCTCCCCGAAGGAGGCGACCTTCTGCACGATGCCGTCCTCCAGGATGCGGAAGTCGGTCGGCTTCAGGTCCGTGACGTACTTGCCCTGGCGGTTGGTGACGCTGATGCTGAGCACCACCAGGTCGACCTTGACACGAAACACCGGCGCCTGGCTCGACGGCGAGACCCCCGAGGGCTGTTGCGCCCAGAGGCCGAGCACCGTGGCCAGTATTCCCGCCAGCAGCAGTATCGCCAACGCTGTCCGCGTTCTCACGTTCTCCTCCTAATCCAGCGACGCCTTGATCTCACTGAGCAATTGCGGCCGCGCCTTCTGTTTGTAATCATCCCCTATCCAGCGCAGGGAACGCAACACCGCCGGCCAGTCTTCCAGGTGGGTGGCGAAGATGCGCTCGACCACTTTCTGGGTCCACTGCGGGATCAGCACGTTCAACTGGGCCGGCGGCAGGTGCAGCTCATCGGCCAGGGCCGCCCAGTAGAGATTATTGGACTCCCAACTCTCGGCCATGATCCGGCTGGAGTACCCCATCAGGGTCGGGAAGGTGGGCAGGCCCAGCAGCTCCGGCCGGTAGGAATTAGCGAGCGTGGGATGCGGCGTGCCGAAGGCCGCCGACATCCGGTTGGGGTTGGCGTGCGCCGGCTCGGCCGCCGCCAGCCGGCGGATCTCCTGCTCGACCGGGCTCGACGCACCGGCCTGCGACTGCCCCGCCTCCAGGTGCTGGCGGGCGAGCTGATACAGCTCGGCCGGCGTGGTCAGCTCGATTGCGTCCCGCACCTGCCCGTTCTCGAGTAGCTTCGCCGTGCGATAGCGTCGCGCGGGCGCCACTTGCAAAGCCAGCTTGTCGAGCACGGAAGCCCGGGCCCGCGCGTCGGTGGATGCCTGGGCCAGCAGCTCCTCGCCCAGCCGCAGGTGCAGGGCCATCCAGTGCTGCTCGATCGCGCTCACCTGCCACCAGCGCGGCACCTTGGCGCTGAGCATGATCTGGGGAACCAGATCGCCCCAGATCAGGGCTTGCGTCTGGCTGGGCACCAGGAAGTTCTGCTCGGCCTCGGCCTGCGCGTAAGCCAGGCCGCTCAGCGACCCGAGGAGGCGCCCCCCGCCGTTGGAGGGCCACCCGGTGCCGAACAGCTCGGCCGCCCGCCAGGTGTGGGTGGAGGCCTGCACCCCCAGAAAATCGTGGCTGCGCACGAACAGCGGGTTGGTGCGGATGATCTGGGAGCCGGGCGGGGCGTAATAGATATAGCTAAATCCTACAAGGGTGTCCCGCAGGATCGGCGCCAGCAGGCCGCGGATTTCCTTCAGCTTCTCCGACTGGCCCCCGGCCTTGTCCACCACCTGCCGCAGGTTCAGCGTACGCTGCGATTCGATGTGTTTCTCGGTCCAGTAGCCGAAGGAAAACGAGTTTTTCTCGATGGTGGTAAGGGTGGTGCGCGGCAGGCGGATCTCGGCGATGCGGGCGGCGAGGCGGTTGGCCATGGCCACGTTGAGCTTCTCGCCGCGCGAC
>JACQDI010000486.1 GCA_016201195.1 Acidobacteriota bacterium
GTTCCTCGATGAAGGCGACATGTTCAACACCCGCCTCTGGGACATGAGCATCCTCCGCCTCAACCAGCTCGGCTATTTTGAGCCGCTGAAGGAGAACGAGGCCGCCCAGATCGACCGCGACACCCGCAACGGGCTGGTCGACCTGACCCTGAAGGTCAAGGAGCGCGGCAAAAACTCGGTCGGATTGACCGGGGGCGTTTCCGGGTTCGCCGGCAGCTTCATCGGGTTCAACTACGAGACCAACAACTTCCTGGGCCTGGGCGAGACCCTGACGGTCTCCACGCAGCTCGGCAGCCGCGAGCGGATCGCCCTGTTCGGCTTCACCGAGCCCTATTTCATGGACAAGCCGATCCAGACGGGCTTCACGGTGTTCACCCGCAGCTTCCGGTTCGACCAGGCGCGCGAGGCGTCCATCCTCAGCGGACAGGACTTGACCCCCTACTACACCCTGATCGGCGGCGACAACCTGCAAAACTTCGCCCAGTCCAGCCACGGGTTCACCGTTTTCGCCAGCTATCCGCTGAAGCGCAGCTTCGCCCGCGTCGGCCTTACCTACGGATTCGATAACTCCCGCATCACCACTTACAGCGGGGCCTCCAAGCAATATTTCGAGTTCCTGAATTTCCAGAACGTGGGCGGGCCCAATTCGCTCTCCGGCATCAAGACCGCCAAGATCATCCCCAACTACTTCTACAATACGGTCAACCATCCCATTAACCCGACCGGGGGCAAGAGCTTGTATATCTCCACCGAGTTCGCCGGCAGCTTCCTCGGCGGCAACGTAAACATCCTGCAGCCCACCATCGACGCCAAGTATTTCAAAGCCGTTAACAAGAAGCGCAACGTGATCGGCATGCACTTCCTGGGGTCGTTCCTGAGCGGCTACGGCGACAAGGTGGCGCCGCCGTTCGTGCGCTACTACATCGGCGGAGAGACCGACATCCGCGGTTTCGACATCCGGGCCATCAGCCCCATTGCCTTTATCCCCGACGTAACCCCCGTGCAGGTGTACAACGACAACGGCACTCCCCGCCAGCAGGTGGCGATCGTGAACGGCGCCGAGCAGAAGATCAACGTCACCACCCAAGCGCCGATCTACCGGCTCATCTTCCCGGGCGGCGATACCCAGTTGATCGGGAACTTCGAGTACCGCATCCCCATCTTCGGGCCGGTGACCCTGGCGCCGTTCTTCGACGTGGGCGTGAACAAGGTCTCGCGGCTGAACCAGCTCACGATGAACTCCGGCCGCGTGGCCGAGTTGAACGGCTTGTTCCCGCAGAGCGAGTTCACCAAGCAGATCCGGATCGCCCCCCATACCCAGGACATCCGCTCTTCGACCGGGCTCGAGCTACAGGTGATGCTCCCGGTGGTCAACGCGCCCTTCCGGCTCTACTGGGCCTATAACCCGAATCACCTGGAGAGCAACCTGCAGCCGCCCATCGTGGCCGACCGCTCAATGTTCCCCAACCAGGTCACCTTCCTGAACGCGATCTCCTCCTACGGTCAGGCGATCCCGTTCCGGGAGCCCCGCAAGACCTTCCGCTTCACCATCAGCCGGACGTTTTAGGGCCGCGGTGTGCTACAATAACCCCTGTCGCTTCAATCCCCTTGGACGAGGTTTTCGATGAGAAAGAGAGTTTTTCTGGTGATGGCTGCCTGCACGCTTGCCGGACGGGCGCAGACCGGCGGCACGAAAATTGGTATTATCAATATCCAAGACGCCATTATCCGCACCGAAGAGGGGCAGAAGACCGCCAAGTCGCTCCAGGACAAGTACGCCCCGCGTCAGACCCAGCTCGAGCGCTCCAAGCGCGAGTTGGACGACCTGCAGGCCCAGCTCAGCAAGGGCCGCAACACCATGAGCGAGGACGCGCGCAACCTGCTGATCCGCCAGATCGACCAGAAGAACAAGGCCCTCACGCGGGACAATGAGGACGCCACCGCCGAGTTCCAGCAGGAAGAGGGCAAGCTGATCAACGCCATCGGCCAGAAGATGATGAGCGTCATCGACAAGTACGCCAAGGAGAAGGGCTACGCGATCATCCTGGACATTTCCTCGCCGCAGAGCCCGGTCCTATACGCGGTCAACACGGTGGACATCACCAACGACATCGTGACGCTGTACGACAAATCGCAGGGTGGCGGCAGCACGGCGACCCCGGCCGCAGCCCCGTCGGCGTCGGCGCCCGCCCCGGCGGTCAGGCCGCCGGTGACCCGCCCACCGCTGGCCGTTCCTAAGACCGCCCCGGCGAAACCTCCGGCCACGCCCGCGCGCCCCTGAGCCGGCGCGACTCCGGGAACGCCATTCCCGCGGAAGCCTTCCATTTCTGACTCCTTGGCCAGCAAAGGGGTGCGATGCATCTCTCCTGGTGGCCTGAGCGGCCTAAGCGGCCTACCTCGGGGTTGACATTCGGTTTGTCCTGGAGATAATCTGATAACACGTTCTCCTCTCAGGGAGAGTGGAGAGGCCGGGCCGCGCCGCCGGATGCCGGGGGAGGCCGATATGCCGGAA
>JACQDI010000471.1 GCA_016201195.1 Acidobacteriota bacterium
CGCGGCGAATCAGTTGTCGCATCTTGCCTCGCGTGGGCAGTGGGGCGAGATGCCCAAGGTCGTCACGGATGAGATGCTCGCGGTTTTCGCCGAAGAGGGCGCGTGGGCGGATGTGCCAGTCAGGGTGAAGAAGCGCTACGACGGGCTGCTCGACCGCATCACCTACTACCTGCCCCTCGACGACACCGGAACCGACAAGCAGTGGCGCAAGACGGTTGAGATGTTCCACGCGTAACCACTGTTCGTTTTCTCCTGTAAATTAAAGAGCATGACCGGCAGTTGAAAACACCGAGGCCACGACAGTCAGCGTTCCCGCTCATGCCGGTAACAGACTCCGGCGCTGGAGCACCTATTTTATGAGACTTTGGAGATCATAAGCCATGACCAACCCATCTATCCCTGCGGAGACGCGCATCGGGCACGTGCATCTCAAAGTGGCCGACTTGGAGCGGGCTATCCACTTTTATTGCGATCTGCTGGGCTTCGACCTGCTCATCAATATGGGCAGCGCGGCCTTTCTCTCGGCGGGCGGCTATCACCACCACATCGGCCTCAACACCTGGCACAGCCAGAACGGACAGCCGCCAGCGGCGGGCACGACCGGCCTCTACCACTTCGCCATCAACTACCCGACGCGCCGCGACCTGGCCGCCGCGCTCGCCAGACTGTTGGACGGCGGCTGGGGCATTGACGGCGCTTCCGACCACGGCACCCACGAGGCGATTTACCTGCACGACCCCGACTTCAACGGCATTGAATTCGCGTGGGATCGGCCCCGCGAATACTGGCTGGGGAGTGATGGCAAAGTTGCCTTCAGCCGCAAGGCGCTCGACTTCGCAGACCTGCTGGCCGAACTGGGACAGCCAGCCCAGTCGGATCGTTTGGCATACCTATCTCGATACGACTAAATCGAGCGGTAGCACGGGGATGTGTCAGCACGTCTGGCCGCCGGATGATTCGGAAAGAGGCTCTCCCGGAGATAGACCAAAGGGGCGGGTGGATGACCGAAATCGGTCACTTCCGCCTGCCCCTGTGCTTACCGCGCGTTCGCGTTCTTTACGTTTGGCTTTGCACCGGCCTAGTAAACTTTGGCAGACCGGGCTGGGCGAGCCAGGCGCGGGCGACGCGCAGGCTGTGCTCCCACTCCGCAAAGACGAGACGCTCCGCGGGTGTGTGTTCGGCATAGAAACCGACACTCAGGTTCACCCCGCAGATTTGCTTGGCTAATACCTTGATGTCGGTGCCGCGTTCGCGGTCGGGTTCGCGGAAGCCGGTCTGGGCTTGCACGTAGGCGCGGAACTCGTCGGTGCCGACATCGTAGCACTTGAAGTCGGTGGCGTTCTGCCGATCAAATTGCACCATGAACTGGTGGCTGTTCAGCTCCGCGAGCACATCGGGGTTTTCATCCGCGATCCAGTGGCTGGCTAGACAGCCCTTTTCCTCCCCGCGGGTGACCAGCAGGGAGTGCCCCAGCGCGCGCAACTCCCAGAGCATGGCACAGCCCGCGCGGTCATCAGCGCCGATGCCGAGGTCGGCGGTGCATGACGAATAAATACCTTGTTCGGTGCGCACCGGTGCGGGGTAGGCGGGGACTGCGTCCCACTTGGTGTCGGCGTGCGCTAGCAGGAGCACGCGGTCGGGGCGGTTGCCGGGGATGTACAGAAAGCGCGTGTCGCCTTCGCCGCGTGTGAGGCTTCCCTCGCCCGCCACCGATAGGAAACGCTCAAAGACGTGCGCGACGTTCATTTCCAGCCACGACCTTAATTCAAGCTCGGTCATCAGCAACCTTTCAGTTGGGTTTAATCGGCGAGCGCCTGCTCAAAGGGGATCAGTTCATCTTCGGCTTGCCGCGCGCTATCATAGGCGCGTAACGATTCGAGTTCTTCGAGTTCGTCGAGCAAGCGGCGATAGTCCTCTAGATCGAGCAGCACGCTCACCGGCTTGCCATTCTCATCCACCACGAAGCGTTCGTGAATCTTAAACATGGGACACCTTAGCCTTTCGCCAGCCGCCGCAGGACCAGTTGCAAGATGCCGCCGTGGCGGTAGTAATCCACCTCGACCGGCGTGTCTACGCGCGCGATGGTCGTGAACGTGACGTGCGTCCCGTCTCGCCTGGTCGCGGTCACCTCAAGCATCTGGCGCGGCTTGAGGTCGGCAGGCACGGCGATATCGTAGACCTCGGTGCCATCCAGTCCCAGCGCCGCCGCGCGCTGGCCGTCGGCGAACACCAACGGCAGGACGCCCATGCCAATCAGGTTACTGCGGTGGATGCGCTCGAACGATTCGGCGATGGCGGCGCGCACCCCCAGCAGGCGCGGCCCCTTGGCCGCCCAGTCGCGGCTGGAGCCGCTGCCGTATTCCTTACCCGCGATAACCACCAGCGGCACGCCTTCTTGCTTATACTGCATGGCCGCGTCGTAGATGGACATCTTGGCGCCATCGGGGAAGTGCAGGGTGTTGCCGCCCTCCTCGCCGCCCAGCATGAGATTCTTGATGCGGATGTTGGCGAACGTGCCGCGCATCAGCACCTCGTGGTTGCCGCGCCGCGCGCCGTACTGGTTGAAGTCCTGCGGGGCCACGTCGTGGTCTTCGAGATACTTGCCCGCCGGGCTCTGGCGCGGGATGCCGCCCGCCGGCGAGATATGGTCGGTGGTCACCGAATCGCCAAACACCCCCAGCACCCGCGCGCCGCGAATGGGACGAATTTCGCCCGGCTCCGCGCGGAGGTTTTCGAAGAACGGCGGGTTCTGGATGTAGGTCGAGTACGGGTTCCAGCGGTAGAGATCGCCCTCGACGCCGCTGATGGCGTTCCAGCGCTCATTGCCGTCGAAGACGTTGCCGTACTGCCGGGCAAATTGCTCCGGCTGTACCGACGACGCAATCGCTTGCACGATCTCATCCTGACTCGGCCAGATGTCCTTCAGGTAGATCGGTTGGCCGTCCTTGCCCGTGCCCAGCGGCTCGCGCGCTAGATTGATGTCAGTGGTGCCGGCCAGCGCGTAGGCCACCACCAGCGGCGGCGAGGCGAGGTAGTTGGCCTGCGTCAGCGGGTGGACGCGCCCCTCAAAGTTGCGGTTGCCCGACAGCACCGAAGCCACTACCAGTTGGTTGTCGCGAACGGCCTGGGCAATCGTCTCCTGAATCGGGCCGGAGTTGCCGATGCAGGTTGTACAGCCGTAGCCGACCACGTTGAAGCCGAGCGCGTTCAGGTAGGGCACGAGACCGGCCTCGCGCAGGTAACGGCAAGCCAAAGCCGTTCTGCTTGACCGGCGCGGTCAGCGCGCTCTCAAACGACTCTTTGAGCCTATCCAGCGGCACGCGATCCTGCGGGCGCTTCGGGCCGGCCACCGATGGCACGACCGACGCGAGGTCGAGTTCAAGGGTGTCGGTAAATTCCGGGTTGGGCGTGTCGTCCGTGCGGTAGATGCCCTGCGCTTTGGCGTAGCGCTCCAACAAGTCAGCCGACGCGGCGCGGTTCGTGCGGCGCAGGTAGTCCACCGTCTCAAAGTCCACAGGGAAAAAGCCGATGGTCGCGCCGTATTC
>JACQDI010000015.1 GCA_016201195.1 Acidobacteriota bacterium
CTGCTGCTGTTCCTGATCAATGCGGTCTTCCGGGGCGCGGGCGACGCGGTGATCGCCATGCGGGTGCTGTGGTTTTCGAATCTCCTCAACATCGTTCTCGTGCCCTGCTTCCTGTTCGGGTGGGGGCCGTTTCCGAGGCTGGGGCTCACCGGCGCCGCGGTGGCCACCACCATCGGCCGGGGCGCGGGCGTGATCTACCAGTTCGTGGCGCTGTTCGGCGGGCGCCGGCGCATCACGGTGCGCCTCGCGGAGGCGCACCTGGATCTCGGCGTCATGCGGCGGCTGATCCGCGTCTCGCTCCCCGGCATGCTCCAGTTTTTCATCTCGATGGCGAGCTGGATGGCGCTGGTGCGCATCATCGCCCTTTTCGGCAGCGCGGCCCTGGCCGGCTACACCATCGCCGTGCGCGTGCTGATCTTCGCCCTTCTGCCCGCCTGGGGGATGGGCAACGCCGCCGCCACCCTGGTCGGCCAGAACCTCGGGGCGCGGCAGCCGGACCGCGCCGAGCGGTCGGCGTGGCTCACGGCGTTCTACAACATGCTGTTTCTGGGCGGCGTGGCGGTGTTGTTCATTCTCTTTGCGGGGCCGGTGATCCGTCTGTTTACGGCCGACCCGGCGGTGATCCCCATCGGAGTGGCCTGCCTGCGCTTCATCAGCTACGGCTACATCTTTTACGCCTACGGCATGGTGATGGTGCAAGCCTTCAACGGCGCCGGCGACACCACCACCCCCATGACGATCAACTTCTTCTGCTACTGGCTGTGGGAGATCCCCCTGGCGTACGTCCTCGCGCTGTGGACCCGTCTCGGCGCCCAAGGTGTCTTTCTGGCCATCACCATCGCCGAATCGACCATCGCAGTCGTCGGGGTGCTGGCTTTCCGGCGCGGCCGGTGGAAAGGGAAGAAGATCTGACCCCTCGTTTCTCAGCTACAATCAGATGGACCTATGATCGCCCTTTTCCGCCGCATCGGCTTGATGATCGGCTTGATGGGGTTGGTGCTGCTGTTCGGCACTGCCGGGTTTGTGCTCCTTGAGAAATGGTCATGGTTTGATGCGTTCTACTTCGCGCTGTTCACGCTGACCACGGTGGGATACCAGGAGCTGCATCCTCTTTCCCATCTGGGGCGGGTGTTTAATTCCTTTCTGATCGCCGTCGGTGTCACCACGGTGTTTCTGGCGATCGGGGTCATCACACAGTTTGCTATCGAGGCGGAGCTGGGCGCCTATTTTGGGAAACGGCGGCAAAAACGCATGCTGGAGAAACTTTCCAATCATTACGTCGTCTGCGGGGGCGGAAGGGTCGGGCGCAGCGTGATCCGCGAGCTGCTGCGCAACAACGCGCCCTTCGTGCTCGTCGATCAGGATCCGGACCGGGCGGAGTGGGCGCTCCGGGAAGGCTACATGGCCGTGATCGCCGACGCCACCCAGGATGAAACACTGCGTGGAGTTCACCTCGAGCGGGCCAAGGGCCTGGTGGCGGCTCTGCCCACGGATGCCCAAAACGTCTACGTGGCCCTCACCGCCCGGGGCATGAGCCAGGATCTCATGATCGCCGCCCGGGCCACCGATGAGGAGGCGGTAGCCAAGCTCAAGCGCGCCGGGGCCAACGTGGTCTTTACGCCTTATTCCTATACCGGGCACCGGCTGGCCCAAGCGTTGCTGCGCCCGCACGTGTTGAGCTTTCTGGATATGGCCTCGGCCTTCGAGGGCGCCCACCTGGACCTGGCCATCGAGCAGGTGCAGGTGGGCGAAAAATCGCACTGCGCCTCCAAAACCTTGGAGCAGGCCCGCCTGCCGCAGAAAATGGGAATCATCGTGCTGGCCGTAATGAAAGCCAACGGCCGGGGAATGCAATTCAACCCCTCCGGCCAGACGCTGCTCGAGGCCGGGGACTATCTCATCGCCATGGGCGAAAGTTCCAAGCTGCGGGAGCTGGAAAAGCACGTGGCCGGAGCTGTGTAGTGAAAATTCTTACGGCAGCGCAGATGCGGGAGGTGGACCGGCGCACCAGCGCCGAGCGGGGCGTGCCCTCCCTGGTGCTGATGGAAAACGCCGGGGCGCGCGTGTTCGAAGCGCTGGTGGAAAAATGCTCCCCGCTCGCCGGCCAGCGCGTGGCCGTGCTGTGCGGCAAGGGCAACAACGGCGGCGA
>JACQDI010000472.1 GCA_016201195.1 Acidobacteriota bacterium
GCCATCGCCGGCGGGCGGTTCCTGGCGGTGGGATCGAACGACGACGTCCGCAACCTGGCTACGGCGCGCACCCGCAGGGTCAACCTCGAGGGCAAGACGGTGACGCCCGGTTTCATCGACGCGCACACGCACCCAGCCAGCTCGGGCCGCCGGCACCTGCGCGAGGTGGATTGCGATTTGCGGTCGATCAAGGAGATCCAGGAGGCCATCCGCAAGCGGGCCTCGGAAACGCCGCGCGGCCAATGGGTAGTGGGTTTCAAATACGACGACACCAAGACCGCCGAAGGCAGGCCGCTCAACCGCCGGGACCTGGACACGGCCGCGCCCAACCATCCGGTCTACATCAACCACCGCGGCGGCCACGGCTCCTACGTCAACTCGCTGGCGCTCGGGCGGGCGGACGTGAACGACAAGACACCCGATCCGCCGGGAGGCAAGTTTGACCACGATGCACAGGGCCACTTGACCGGCATCCTTCGCGAGCGGGCCACCGCGCCGTTCACGCGCGCGATTCCCTCGCGCTTCACCCGCGACGATTACCGCGAGGGTGTGAAGCTGATTTCCCAAATGATGACCCGCACCGGCGTTACCTCGGTTCACGACACCGGCGGCGCCCCCGAGGACTTGCGGGCCTACCAGGACGCGCGGGAGTCGGGCGACCTGCGGTTCCGCGTCTACTGCCTGATCGGCCACGCCCACATCGACCGCATGATCGCCGCCGGGGTGCGCACCGGCCTGGGCGACGAGTGGGTGCGCGTCGGCGCCATGAAGATGGTATGCGACGGCTCGATCTCCGAGCGCACCGCCCTGCTGTCGCAGCCCTACATTGGGCGGCCCAACGATTACGGCATCCGGGTGATGACCGAGGAGGAGCTTTACACCTACGGCCGCAAGGCCCACGAGGCCGGCTGGCAGATCGGCGTCCACTCCAACGGCGACGTGGCCATCGACTCCACCCTGAAGGTTTACGAACGGCTCCAGCGCGAGATGCCCCGACGCGATCCGCGCTTCCGGCTCGAACACTGCACGGTGGTCAACGACTCGCTGATCCGGCGGATCAAGGCCCTGAGCGCCATCCCCAACCCGTTTTCCACCTATGTCTACTACCACGGCGAGAAGATGGGCGAGTACGGCCCCGGGCGGCTCAACTGGATGTTCGCCGTCCGCAGCTTTCTCGACGCGGGCATCCGCGTCACCCAGACCTCCGACTATCCGCCCGGGCCGTTCGAGCCGATGATGGCCTTGCAATCGAGCGTCACCCGCACCGACAGCAAGGGCAACGTGTGGGGACCGCGCCAGAAGGTGACGATCGAGGAGGCGATCCGCGTCGGTACACTGCATGGCGCCTACGCGTCGTATGAGGAGAACCTGAAGGGTTCGATCGAGGCCGGCAAGCTTGCCGATCTGGTGGTGCTCGGCCGCGACCCGACCAAGGAGGATACGATGTCGATCATCCGCATCCCCATCGAGCGGACCATGGTGGGAGGACGGTGGGTGTTCGAGTCGTAGTTAGGGGCTTATGCCGGCTGGTAGATCGTCGTATGACCCATTATCCTTCTGCCAAGAAATCCTTGCATCCGGGCCGGTGAGTAGGCTAAGGTATAATCCCTGGGAGACAAGCGTGAAAAGCCTTAGCCCCGTGCCGGTCGTTCCTCGTAGAGAAACCTGGCTGATGTTCTGGCTGGTTGTTTTCCTATGCCTGGATTTCTGCACCACCGCTGTAGGCATTAGGACCGGGTTTGTGGAGCTGAATCCGCTCGTCGCTTCTGCGGTTCGTCTCGGCGGCTTAGGCGGACTGCTGGTCTCCAGATTTCTGGCCGTGGCTGTGGCCGGATATTTCATCCACAGCGGGCGGTTGCTGCTGTTGCAGCGGGCGACGGTGATGATGGGGCTGGTGGTCGGCTGGAACCTGTTCTGGCTGGCGGCTCGCTGAGGGTCAGAACGAGGACTCGGAGTGGACGACGAAGCCTGCTACGGTGGCGGCCTGTAAGGCCGACCGATTCCATGGAAACGTCGAGCCAGACCGGCCACCGGCCAATGAGGACCACCAACCTGCGCGGCGAGGGTACGATGTGAGACAATGTGTCACATGAAGCGCCTCAACGTTCGAGAACTCCACCATCGTACCGGCGCAATTGTGGATGAGGTCGCCCGTGGCGACGTGGTCGTGATCGAGAAACGGGGTGTGCCCGTGGCCGAACTGCGCCCCGTGACCCGAACGGCGAAGGGGTTTCCAGCGGGGCGATGGGAGTACCTGAAGAAGTTCCCCAAGCTGAAGGGAGACAGCGGCCGATTTATCTCGCAGGATCGCGACCGGGCCTGATGTACTACTTCGATTCGGCGTACGTGGCCAAGTGCTACCTCAACGATCCAGATTCGGAACGAGTTCGCGGTTTGGTGCGCACCCCGGTGCCGCTGTACTCTTCGGTCCTTTGCATCCCTGAAGTTTCTTGCGCGATCCACCGGCGCGTGCGCGAGAGGTCATTATCCCGGCGCCAAGCACTCGAAGTCAGCGCGCTCTTCCGCGCCGATGTCGAAGATGGCGTCTGGACGCTCGTGCCCACATCGGAACGGCTGCTCTGGGAGGTCCATGAAAAATACGCTCGCTCCCAGTCGACGTTTTCCTGCGCGCCGGTGACGCCATCCACCTCGCGTCTGCACAGTCCGCCGGCCTCTCAGAGGTTTGGACCAACGACCGGCACATGCTCCGATCGGCATCGTACTTTGGTCTGAGAGGGAGATCAGTCTGAGGGGGGGGCGGAACCCCGGTGACGGTAGGTGACTACCGTAATGCAACTGATGATGGAGACGACCGGGACAATCAGCAGCAGAATCCCCAGGTTCATCGCGCGGATACCGCGGGGACCTTGCGCGGCGGCAGTCTGGTAGCACATGGCGCATTGCAGCGCCAGAGATCCGACGAGATTTGCCGCCGCCGGAAGCATGGTTAGCTCGGCCTCAATTCCAGCAGCCGCAGGCTGTCCGGGAAGAAGAAGAGCAGCAACAGGATGATGCAGATCACCAGCGGCGGCATCAGCGTCAGCGTCAGGCTGCGCTTCTCAAACCGCAGGTGCATGAAATAGGCGATGATCAGGGCCGCCTTGACCATCGACAGGCTCATCAGCAGCACCAGCATGGTCTTGAGCGGCAGGTGCTCGTAAGCCAGGAAGACCTCCACCCCGGTCAGCGCCAGCAGCCAAAACCAGACATAGAGATAAAGCCGCGATCCGTGATGTTCCGCGTTTTCGCTCATGATTCCTTCCTAGGGCATCTTATTCGACATCAAATAAACCAGCGGGAAGATGAACATCCAAACCAAATCGACGAAGTGCCAGTAGAGGCCGCTGACCTCCACGTCAATGCTCTGGAATTTGCCGCGGCCGAAGCCGAAGGCGATCACGCTCAGGTAGACCACGCCGCAGATGACGTGGGTCATGTGCAGGCCGGTGAGCGTGAAGAAGGTCGCCCCGAACAGCGGCACGCCCCACGGATTCTGGAACGGCGTCACGCCCTCGTGGATCAGGTGCAGCCACTCGCGCGTATGCAGCACCACGAAGGCGAGGCCGCCCGCCATGGTCGCCAGGATCCACTTCGCCGCCGTGGCCCGCAGGCCGCGGTGCGCCGCCGAAACCGCCATCACCATCGTCACCGAGGACGACAGCAGGCAGAACGTCATAATGGTCGCCCCGATGATGGCAGGATCCATTTCGAACGGCATGGGCCAGTTCGGGTTCGACATCCGCACGTAGCTGTAGGCGACCAGCAGCGCCGAGAATGTCAGGGCGTCGGAGATGACGAACAACCACATCCCGAGCTTCTTAGAGTTGACCGCATAGGGCGCTGCTCCTCCACCCCACCCCGTCGTCACATCAGCCATCCGAAAGTTACCTCCCTTTGTATACTGCCTACTGCCTGCCGCCTACTTTCAACAAGAAAAATAAGTACACCCAAAGTCCGTCCATGAAATGCCAGTACAACGCCGTAGCTTCCACCGCCGCCTGGCGGTTGACCCACCCGCCCACGGTCCACGCCTTCCCCAGCACGTACAACAGGGCCAGGATCCCGCCCACGATGTGCACGCCGTGCGCCCCCGTCAGCAGATAGAAGAATGAGCTGCTGGGGTTGGACGCCAGAAATACGCCGGCCGCCCGCAACTGCTGCCATGCGACATACTGCCCGGCCAGAAAGACCACACCCAAAATCGACGTGGCGCCCAGCCATAGCAGGGCCGACTGTCTGTCCCGGCGCGCCCGCTCGAACGTCAGGCTGCTAACCACGATGACCGCCGTATTCAGCCACAGAATCGAAGGCAGGCGGATCGCCCGCCAATCGCTCGACATGCCCTGGCGCACGACGTAGGCGCTTGTGAAGGCGGCAAAGAGCATCACCACCGCCCCCAGGCCCAGCCACGTGCCGGTCTTGTAGCGGCGTATGGCCAGGGCGCCGCCGTCGCGACCGCCGCCGCGGCCATCGCCATATCCGCCACCGTGTCCGGTGACGGGCGGCTTCGGAGGTGCAACCAGAGTCGCCATCTTGATTTAGTGTCCTGTCGCAGCGACGCCCGCCGGATCGCTTTGCATTACGTAATCCTTGGGCGCGCCGGGAACGCTGTATTCATAAGGCCCGTGGTTCACCACCGGCTCATAGCCGCCGAAGTTGTCGTGCGGCGGCGGCGACGGCACCGTCCACTCCAGTGTGGTCGACTCCCACGGATTCACCGGCGCCTTCTTGCCCTTGAACAGACTCCAGAACAGGTTAAAGAAGAACAGGAGCTGGGCGCCCACGGTGATCAGCGCGGCAATCGTCATGAACAGGTGAATCTCGCCGGCGCCGGACTTCGCGAGGTAGTTGACCCCGGTGATCTCCGAATACCGCCGCGGGTGCCCGAACAGCCCCAGGTAATGCATGGGGGTGAAGATGGCGTAGACGCCGACGAAGGTGATCCAGAAGTGCAGCTTGCCGAGACCCTCGTTCATCATCCGGCCGAACATCTTGGGGAACCAGTAGTATGTTCCGGCGAACATGCCGAAGATGGAAGCCACACCCATAATCATGTGGAAGTGAGCAACCACGAAGTAGGTGTCGTGGAAAAACAGGTCCACCGGCGGCTGGCCCAGGAAGATGCCGCTCAGCCCGCCGGTGACGAACAGCGACACGAAGCCGATGGCGAACATCATGGCCGAGGTGAAACGGATCTTGCCGCCCCACAGGGTGCCGATCCAGTTGAAGGTCTTGATGGCGCTGGGCACGCCGATGGACATGGTCAGCACTGAGAAGGCCATCGCCGAGTAGGGGCTCATGCCGCTGATGAACATGTGGTGGCCCCACACCCCGAACCCCAGCGCGCCGATGGCGATGATGGCGAACACCATCGCCCGGTAGCCGAAGATCGGCTTGCGGGAAAAGGTCGACAGCACCTGCGAAACCACGCCCATGCCGGGCAGGATGGCGATGTAGACCTCGGGGTGGCCGAAGAACCAGAACAGGTGCTGCCACAGCAGCGGAGAACCCCCACTGTGGTTGATGACCTTGTCGCTGACCACCAGCCCGCCGGGGACGAAGAAGCTGGTGCCGGCCACGCGGTCCATGATCAGCAGGACCCCGCCCGCGAGCAGCACGGCGAAGGCCAGCAAGCCGAGGATGGCGGTGATGAACCAGGTCCAGCAGGTGAGCGGCATGCGCATCAGCGACAGTCCCTTGGTCCGCAGGTCGAGCGTTGTGGTGATGAAGTTGAGCGCACCGAGCAGCGAAGCAGCCGAGAACAGGGCCAGGCTCAGGATCCACAGCGTCTGCCCGCTCTGCTGGCCGGGTCCGGTTTCAGTGAGCGCGCTCAGCGGCGGATACGCTGTCCACCCCGAGAGCGGCGCGCCGCCGGTGACGAAGAAGGCGGCGATCATCACCACGAAGGACAGGAAGGTGATCCAGAACGACAGCATGTTGAGGACCGGGAAGGCCATGTCGGCAGCGCCGATCTGGATGGGGAGCACGTAGTTGCCGAAGCCGCTCTGGGGCGCCGTGGTGAGCACGAAGAAGACCATGATCGTCCCGTGCATGGTCATCAGCGAAAGGTACAGCTCGGGGGTCATCACCCCTCCCGCCGCCCCGGCGGGAAACAGCGTCTCGAGCCACCCGATCTTGGCCGTGGGCCAGACCAGGTGCCACCGCATCAGCAGCGACAGAAACATGCCGACGATCACGGCCACCACGGCCAGGAAGTAATACTGGAGGCCGATGATCTTGTGATCGAGGCTGAAGATGTATTTGCGAATAAAGCCCGTCGGGGCCGCATGCGCGTGCGCCTCATGTGTGTGCGCTTGTTCCGCCATTCACGAGTCTCCTTCAGATTCCTAACTGCATCTCACGCAAAGACGCAAAGTGAGATCCGTTCTTTTTCACGGTTGGGGAGCGTGCTCCTTGAGCCACTTTTCGTAGTCCGCCTGCTCCATGACGTCGAGAAAACTCCGCATCTTGTAATGTCCCAGCCCGCATAGCTCGGCGCAGGCGATCTCGTAGCGGCCGACCTTCTCGGCCGTGAAGTGTATGCGGATCACCATGCCCGGCACCGTGTCCTGCTTGAGCCGCAACTCGGGCACGAAGAAGCTGTGGGTCACGTCCTTGGAGCGCAGCCGCAGCTCGATGGGCTTGTTGACCGGGACGGCCATAGTCGGAACCGTGATGTCATCCTTGCCGGCCGGGTCCTTGGAGTCGACGCCCAGTGGGTTGCCGGCCTGGTCGTTGATCTGCTTGATGTCGAGCGCGCCGAACTTGCCGTCGGGGCCGGGGTAGCGGATGTTCCACACAAACTGCTGGCCGGTCAGCTCGATGGGGATGGCGCCTTCGGGAGCGCCCATGAAGTGCACCCGCGCCCACACCCGCTGGCCCATGATGGTCAACCCGATGAACAGCACGGCGGTGGCGCTGGTCCACAGCACCTCCATGGTGTTGTTCCCGTGCGAGTAGTTGGCCGCGCCCGCGCGGGGACGGCCGAATCGCAGCACTACCCAACCCAGGGCCGCCTGGGCGAGGATGAACACCACGCCGGTGACGACCAGGGTGAACATGAACTGCTGGTCCACCTGCCGCCCGTGTTCGTTGATGCTCTGCGGAAACCACCAGGTACGGGTGAAGAAGGGGATGGCGAGCCCGAGGCTCACCGCCCAGATTACGACTGCCAAAAGGAACGGCATGCTTTCTCCCAGCTCCTCTAAACGGAAGTCACTACTCTACCAATTTGTTACTGGAGATTTCAACCCCAAACACTCCAAACACACCCCGAAACTAGACTCCCTGCTCCATTATTGATCGTAGGGCAGTTTTGCCGGCTTCTGGGGTTTCTACATCTTGGAGGGGGTCCGAGCAGCGAACGTGGCGCGGGCACTCATGCCTGCCGCGTCCCGACTCATCGGGACGCCCAGTTTTCGTGGTCCGTTGTGCGCCTCGGCTCTCAGGCTGGTTTCGGTTTCCGGCCTCAGCCACCCCCCCATGGCCCCTACTGCGTCGCTCGCGAGGGCGCCGCCGGCTCAACCTTCTTACGAGGCAGCTTTTCCGGATACTCCGCCAGGTTCCAGGCCAGCGCCGCGACCACCTTGGCCCCCTGCTCCAGGTCCGCCTTTCGTATCTTGTCGAACGTATCCGACTGCGAGTGGTGTGTCTTCCGATACTCGGCCGCGTCCTGGATGCCGAAGAAGGCAGGCACGCCGGCGTCACGGAACGGCACGTGGTCGCTCCCGCTGGTGCGCCGCATGCTCAGCTCCTCCAGCCCGGCCTCGCGCAGCGGCTCAGCCATCTTGTCCAGGGCCTCCCGCAAGTCGTAGCGGCCTTCCAGAGTGAAACTTTTGACTCGGCCGGTGCCGGTGTCGTGGATGACCACGCCCTGGATCTTGTCCAGCTCGTCCGGGTGGGCCTTGATGTACGCGCGGGAGCCGTTGAGGCCCTGCTCCTCGCCGGCGAACAAGATGAAGCGGATGGTGCGCTTGGGCTTGACGCCGAGGGCGTGGATGGCGCGAGCGGCTTCCAGGGCCACCGAGCTACCGGTGCCGTTATCGGTGGCCCCGGCCCCCAGGTCCCAGCTATCGAGGTGCGCGCCGACGATAACGATCTCCTCAGCCTTTTCGCCGCCGGTGATCTCGGCGACGGTGTTATAGACCTCGATGGGGCCGGGCTTCACGTCGTTCTTGATGTCGATCTCGACCTCCACCGGGAGCTTGTGCTCCAGCAGCCGCCACAGCCGGGCGTAATCCTCGTGAATGATGAAGGCCGAGGGCACAGCGCTCACCTGGTAGTTCGTCCCGCCGGAGCCGGTCATGTTGAGCAGGCCGTGCTCTTTGGAGGACTCGCGCAGCACGGCGAGGGCGCCTTCATTCTTGTAGAAGTCATTCATCTGGCGGCGCAGGCGCATACGCTCCTCAAATGGGATGTTGACTTCCTCACGGCCGCGCTCGCCGCGCAGGGACTGGTCTGCGTCCGGCGCCACCGGAGCGTTGGGGTCCACGCGGGCGGGCTCCGTGGTCAGCACTACCATCCCTTTCAACTGGCCCTTGTATTTCTCGAGGTCGGCGGGCCGCTCCGCCTTGACGTAGATCACGCGGCCGCGGATCGGTCCGTTGGTGGCGGCGGCCCAGCCGGCGGAGGCGATGGTCATGGGCAGCGCGGTCGGCTCCACGATGCGCGCCGACGCCGTCCCACGCAGCCAGCCGCTGCCGATGGTCCAGGCCTCCAGGTGCGGCCGGTCCAGGCCGTAATCCTTCAGCCGGCCCATGGTCCACTCGTTGGCCCGCCTCAGCTTGTCCGACCCAGTGAGCCGCGGCCCGATCATGTCGCACAGGTATTCCAGATTCGCCATCAGCTCGTTATTCTTTTCGACCTCCGCAAAGATCTTCCGGTCAGCGTCACGATAAGGGCTAGGCTGCGTCGGCCGCAATTGAGCCTGTAGTATCGCAGCGGCCATCAGAAACAGCAGCAGTTTCTTCATTTCTCAAATCCTCAAATCTCAAACCCGCCCGCTGCCCCCGCCGGTGAACCCCCGGAGCAGCAAGAGTTTCCTCAATTCCTACTGAGCCTCGCACAATACAGCGACAGAGGCTTGGAGGCTGATGGCGTGGCGCAGGCTTCAGCCGGCTTCAGCCTGGCTTCAGCCTGCCGGGTCGAGACTCATCTCGACCCTTGTCCCGCAGACTAGCGGGCGCCGAGACGAGTCTCGGCGCTGCACGCAAGAGTGCGTGCGCCACGTCAGCGCAGCCGTCACTGTATTTTGCGAGGCTCAATAAGTTTCTCAATTCTTCTCACCTGTATCCCGCCGCCTGCAACTCGAACAGCTCGGCGTACTGCCCTCCTAATCCGAGCAGCTCCTGGTGCGTGCCCTCCTCCAGGACCTCCCCTTGGTGGAGCACCAGGATGCGGTCCGCCATCCGCACGGTCGAGAAGCGGTGCGAGATCAGAACCGCTATCTTACCGCGAGTCAGCTCGGCGAAGCGCTCGAAAACGCGGTGCTCAGCGCGGGCGTCAAGGGTAGCGGTCGGCTCGTCCAGGATGAGGAGTTGGGCGTCGCGCATGTAAGCGCGGGCCAGGGCCACCTTCTGCCACTCGCCGCCGGAGAGGTCCACGCCGCCCGCGAAGCGCCGGCCCACCATTTGATCGAGGCCCTTTTCCAGGCGCGAGGCTACGTCGGAGGCCAGGCTCAAGCGGGCGGCGCGCTCGATGCGCGGGCGGTCGTCGAGGGCCTCCACGCGGCCCACGCCGATGTTCTCCCACAGCAGCATCTGGTAGCGCATGTAGTCCTGAAAGATCACCCCGATCTCCCGGCGAAGGTCGTCGAGATCATACTCCCGCAGGTCGACGCCGTCCAGCAGGATCCGGCCCTCGCTCGGATCGTAGAGGCGGGCGATGAGCTTGGTGACGGTGGTCTTGCCGGCGCCGTTTTCGCCGATCAGGGCGATGCGCTGGCCGGGCTCGATCGTGAAGCTGACGTCATGGATGGCGTCTTGCTGCGCGTCCGGGTAGCGAAAGCTGACCCGTTGGAACTCCAGGCCGTGACGAATCGGGCGCGGCGCCGGGACCGTGCCCGAGCGGATCTGCGGCTCCATCCGGAAGAAGGCGAACAGGTCTTCGAGGTAAAGGGCCTGCTCGGTGACGTTGGAGAAGTTGGTCAGGATATCTTCGATCAGGCTCCGGCTGCGGGCAAAGCTCGCAGTGAGAAAGGTAAGGTCCCCCACGGTCAGAATGCCGTGAAGGGTGCGGTAGACGATGACCACGTAAGCGCCGTAGTAGCCCGCCGTGCCCAGCAGGGCGAGCAGCGACCCGACCCCGGCCCGGCGCAAGACCAGGACACGGTTCTCGTGGTAGAAAAGGTCCGCCAGCCTCCTATACCGTTCCGCGATGTAGTCGCCCAGGCCGAAGATCTTGACCTCCTTGGCGCTTTCCTGGGTGGCCCCCAGCCAGCGGAGGTAGTCCAGTTCCCGGCGCTGCGGGGTCCGGCGGTAAAGCAGCGAGTAAGAGAGCGAAGCAAAGTGGGTTTCGCCCAGAAAGGCCGGGACCACGGCGCACACCAGCAACAGCAGCAGCCACGGCGAAAAGACCAGCAGCGAGGCGGTGAGCGTGGCCAGGGTGATCAGCTCCTGGGCGGTTCCCATCACCTGCGACATCAGTTGCAGCCGGCCCGTGGTCTGGCGGCGAGCGCGCTCCAGCTTGTCGTAGAACTCGGGTTCCTCGAAGTGGGCGAGGTCGAGAGTGGAGGCATGGCGCATCAACTCCACGCTGACCTGGTTGGTGAACCGGTCGCCGAGGAGGCTGTCGGTCAGGGCCACCGCGCGAGCCAGCAGGTCCGAGGCGACGGCGAGGACCAACTCGACGGCGACCAGTGTCCAGATGCGCCTCCCGTGCTGGTGGACGACCGAATCGATGATCAGCTTTCCTACATAGAGCGTGACCACTGGCAGGCCGGCGCGGAGAAGGCGGCAGACCACCGAGACCACGGTGAGCGAGGGACTGGTCCCCCAAACCTTCTTGAGCAGCGGCGGGACGTTTTCGAGGGTCTGGAGTCGCTCGCGGAAGCTGAGCTCGGGCGGCGGGAGCCGGTAGCGGGCCATCATTTCGAGTGTAGCAAGGCGGAAAGACGCGGAGAGCTCACCCACCCTTACCATAGAGATAGGATGCTTCAACCCGCCTACCACAACCCATTTCATCCCCTTTTTCGCCAACCCCTTGCATCCCAAAAACAAGGAATTGCCAAAACGAACCCAATCCCAAAGTCAGCTTTCGCCTTTCTCCTCTTCACAC
>JACQDI010000473.1 GCA_016201195.1 Acidobacteriota bacterium
CGCGTGGCCACCATGGTCCTGAACCGGGTGAGCCAGGCCCCGGAGCGCTACCTGGAGATGCGGCTGGATTGCGAGAAGGCTTCCCTGCGGCTCTCGCTCGGCGGGGTAGCTCGGGCCACGCTCGAATGGTCCAAGCGGCTGGGACGGCCTATCTCGCGGGTCAGCTTCGTGCGCGGCGGCGAGGCGAGAGAAGAGTCCGGCGGACGATCCATCGCCTATGTCAAGGAAAAGAACCCCGCCTTCGCCCCGGCCACGGCAAAGCACCTGGAACGGTTCATAACGGTGCTTCAAAGCGGGGCGCGCGACTACAGCGCCGTCGAGCACGCCCGGGAGATCTTGCGGCTCGCCCTCACCGGATACGAGGCGGCGGCGTCGGGCCAAATCGTGCGATTTCGATAGCGCCGTGAAAAGCTAACTTCCACCACCAAGACACAAAGACACCAAGAATTCTTTCTCTTTGTGTCTTGGTGTCTTGGTGGTGAAAGGGGTTAGCAATGATCCGTGTCATTGAAAGCATCGATGAGCTCCGCTCGCTGGTCGGTCAGCAGGTCGGGGAGAGCGACTGGTTCGAGGTCACCCAGTCGCGAATCGACGCGTTTGCGGACGCCACCCTGGACCACCAGTGGATCCACGTGGACACCGCGCGCGCCCAGGCCGAGTCGCCCTTCGGCCGCACCATCGCGCACGGATTCCTCACCCTGTCGCTGCTCAGCCATCTGGCCAGGCAGGCGGTTAAGGTGGACGTCCCTTTCAAGATGGGGATCAACTACGGGCTGAACCGCGTGCGCTTCCCCGCCACGGTGCCCGTGGGGTCGCGCCTCCGCGCGCGGCTGGCGCTGCAGTCACTCGACGAGCAGCCCGAGCACGTCCAGATCGTCTGGGCCGCCACCGTAGAGGTGGAAGGCGGCCAGAAGCCGGCGATGGCGGCCGAGTGGGTCGTGCGGTATTACCGCTGATGTTCACAAATTTCGCCTCTGTACACATTGTGCTGTTGTGAGAACTGGAGGCCAAGCTAATGCCTGGATCCCGATCCCGTGTCGTGCATAAACACTTTCGACTGGATCAGCGGAAAATCCGTCGAGCTCAAAAACTCTCGGGAGCACGGACCGAGACCGAAACCATCGAGCGGGCTCTGGACGCGATGATTTCCGAACACGAGCGGAACCGGCTGGCGTGGGATGCCAACGAAAGGTTCATCGGGAGCGGCGTCCGGATCCGGGACGTGTATGGCGCTCTCGAGGACCAGCACTCTAGTCTAGCTCCTACCATCTAGAACCGAAAACGAAAACCTGCCTGCATCCTTCGCGCCGGAAACGCCGCGACTGGCTTTCCGAAAAACGGGGAGCTGAGGTTCCCCACATAGGTCACATAGTTGGCGCGATTCAATAGATTGAAACTCTCGATGCTCAACGTGATGGCGGGTCCCTTTTCCTTCTTCGAACTGCCCAGCAGGAAGTCGCGTGCGACTCGCAGGTCCAGTGTCGCGTTGTCGGGACCCTGGAGACTGTTGCGCTTCACGCCCGGCGGCCGGTCGGCCGCGAGGGAGTCGCGGTTGTCGTCGCGGCCGGTGGTCAGCGAGTACGGAGTGCCGGTTCTTGCGGTGAACAGAATACCGGCGTCGAACCATCTTCCAGCTTTGGCTGTGCCAGTAATCGCGAGCCGATGCCGTCCGTCGAAATCGGCTCGAGACCATTCGGAGCGGGTGTCGTAGTTATAAGCAGGGAAGCTGTAAATCCCGCTGGCATCGTTGTACGTTCGCGAAAGGACGTACTGCGCCGTCCCGGTAAAGAATTGCGTGATTTTTCCACGAAGCGACACTTCAATTGAATGCGCCACCTGGTTGCCGGAGGACTCGAACTGCCGGATCTGGGCGAAGTTCGGATCGGGCCGCGCGGTGAACGGCGGTAGTGGTGCATTCACATCGCGCGACCGGAACAGCTTGACTCCCTTGGCATAGGTGTAGCTGATCGTGAGTGCGGTGGATTTGTCGAGTTGTGTCTCGACTCCGATGCCGGACTGGACCGTGTAAGGGTTCTCTACCCCCGGCGCGAAGCGCGCCAGCGAAATCGGTTGTGCGGCCAGTTGCGCCCTGCCCAGGAACGGATTCGGGTACGACGGGTTTTCGACAATGATCTGGCGGAGGCGTGCGCCGCTATACAGGTTCACGTCGGCCACGGGCCGGGTTCCGGAGCGGTCGAAGAAGAGACCCGCGCCGCCGCGCAGCGCCACCCGTTTGCGCTTGCGCGGCACCCAGGCGAACGAGACTCGTGGCGCAACATTGTTGTGGTCGCCGACCGTATCCTGCCAGTCCGCGCGGACGCCGAAGCCGAGCGAAAGATTCTCCCGCGCCCGATAGTTGTCCTGGATGAACGCGCCGAGGTCCTTCTGTATCGGCGAAACGTGACCGTCTCCCTGCTGCTGAATGAAGGTGAACGGCCTTCCCGCCCGGTAATCGTCAAGGGAGGAGAAGTAGAACGTCCCCGACGTGTTCGCGAGGTTATGGAGCCCGCGCCGGTTGATGTCGTAGGAGTTGCCGCCGATCTTGAGCAGGTGCTTGCCTGCCGCCCAGGAAAGCACCTCGGCAAACTGGAAATCGATCTCCGTGCGGTGCTGGTTCGACTGCGCGCTGCCGCCGGTGAATGCGTCGAGCACGACGATGCGCGGCGCACCAGGCGTTACGCTTAGGCTGTGGTCGTTGTGGCGGCCCGTGCGCGTGCTGAACTCGTTGATCAGATGCGGAGAAAGCGTGATGCGGTGGTGCGTGTAGAAATGGTTTTGGCGGTCGAAGTAGTTCGCTCCCGCCTCGGGAAGCGTAAATCCGCCCACGCCCTGGCCGCGATTCGACTCCTGCTGGTACTCGTGCCGCAAGGTGATGGTATGGCCCTGTCGGATCTCGTGACTGAGCCGTGCGGAGATGAAGGTGTTACGCGTCGGGGTGGGAGCGTTCTCGCGCACGTCGCCAGCCGACGTGCGTGCGAAAATCACCGCCTGTTGATTGAATTGGTCATGGTTTACGCTTACGACGAACGAATTGCGCTTGCCGTCGCCAACCGGACCCGTGAGTGAGCTCTCGAAGGACCGCCATTGCGTCGGCGGGCGCGTTGCGGCGAAGGCGTTGCGCGCGTCCAGGTGATGGTCGCGAAACTGGAAATTGAAGGTGCCGTGGAAATCCGGCGTGCCTACTTTCGTGATGATCTCAAGCCGACTACGGCCGGGCCGGAAGAACTCCGCAGAATAGGGATTTTGGTTGATGCGCACCTCCTGAATCGCTGAGACGGAGACGCTCATGTGCGAGCCCTCCATCCCGTCCACGACCATGGTCGGACCGCTTGTTCCCAGCGCGGCCGGATCCAGAAACCGGGAGATGGCTCCTAGCACGTCATTCTGCAGCGCCGGTAGGTTGTCGAGCGCTGCGCGGTCGACCAGCACCACGTCCAGATTGGCCGACGTATCTGGCCGTATTTCGATCTCCGGCTCGCGAACGTCCCACTTCTGCTCGAGTATCGCCAGAGAAAGACGAATCTCGAGCGGCGCCGGCGACCGAGCGCCCACGCGAACCGAGGCCGTATAGCGGCGAAACCCGGAACGCTCAACCGAAATCTCATACCTTCCAGGCGCTATATTGTCGAAGCGGAATGTTCCATCTACACTGGACTCGGTGCTGACCCGGCTACCGTGAGGACCTTCCAGGTCGACCATAGCCCCCGGCACGACTCTGCCGCTGGCATCGTAGATAACCCCGGAGGCGGACGCCCTGGAAGGTCCTCCCTGCCCCACGGCAGGGCTCCGCGCAAGAACCGACGCGAGTAACCCGATCACCAAGAGGCCTCTCATTCCGGCACCCAGGATAATGTGCGAATCTGAATTTTGCCTGAAAGACTCCTTATGGCCCGTGCCGAAATCGCCAGCACTAGGTCGACAGCCCGGCGCTCCCAGGATGACCAGTTGGAAGGGCACTAGAGGCCTGCAGCAACCGGACACGGAACGTCGAGCCTCTCCCAAGCTCACTTTCCGCCTCGATGTGGCCGCCGTGCTGTTCCACGATCCACTTGGCAATAGCAAGGCCGAGACCGGCGCCCCCGGACTGGCGGCTTCGGGCGGCATCGGCTCGATAGAAGCGCTCAAAAATGTGTGGCAGGTCGGTTTGTGCTATTCCGACTCCGGTGTCTCGAACCTCGATCCTCACAAATCCTTGATCGCCAGCCGCCCGAAGGGCCACCTCGCCACCTTCGGGTGTGTACTTGACGGCGTTGTCAAGCAAGATCAGAATCAGGCGTCTCACCGCAGGGCCATCGCCCAAAATGATCAGCGGCGCAGAGTCCGCCTCGAACGCGAAGCGGATCCCGCGGCCCAAGGCAAGGGTCTCTCCTTGAGATGCCGTTTCTCGCAGAAGCTGTAGCAAATCCAACGGTCGCTTGTCGAGAGACTCGCTCCCCGAGTCGGGCCGGGCCAGAGTGAGCAGATTTTCGATGAGTGCTGAGGTCCTCTCCGATTCGCTCAGCACTTGACGCAGGGCCGTCTCGTACTCTTCTGCCGACCTTGTCCTGCGCAACGCAAGTTCCGAAGTCGTACGGATCAGCGCTACCGGAGTTCGAAGCTCATGAGACGCATCCGCTGTGAATCTGGTCACGCGGTGGAAGGAGTCCTCCAGCCGGTCCAGCATTTCGTTCAACGTCTCTGATAGCCGCTGGAGCTCGTCGCCTGTCTTTGGGATCTCGAGCCGATGGCTAAGGCTCTGTGCGTTGATGCTTCGAGCCGCGCGAGTGATTGCGTCCACGGGGTTGAGCGCGCGCCCGCTGAGCCAGTAACCTCCTAAAGAGGCAACCGCCAGCAGTGCCGGAGCAAGGAACAGCAAAATCCACCGGACGTCTTCCAGCGCTTCGTCGATCTCGTGCATTGGCGCCGCGATCTGGACGGTGTACGGCTTTCCTCGAACCACCACCTCACGCGAAAAAAGCCTCAGAGGGGTGTTCTGAATCAAGCGGTTCTCGAAGTGTGGTTTTGCTGAAACGTCTTTGGGCAAGAGTATCGGCACCTGGGCCGACTCCAGGGCGGCCGAGCGGTACAGCCACGCGCCCTTTGCATCGCACACCTGGAAAAGGTCGCCGGCTGGGCCCAGCACCGAGTGTTCCTTAAACTCGTCGCGGATCTCTTCGATCGAGAGCGCTTCGATCTGGGCGTACATGAACCGTCGAACGCCTTCGGCCCGATCGCGCAGGCTATCATCCACCGCGGCGTAAAGACTGTGTCGCATGGCAAGCCACGTGCCGGCTGCGAAAGCCAGCAGCGCGAACCCGAGGACCGCCGTGTACCAGACGGTAAGGCGGAAACGGATCGATCTTGTGTTCATGCGTCCCTGTCCATCCGGACGGAAAACCCAATCCCTCTCACGGTCTGGATCAGCTTCGGCCGGCTGCCGTGATCCACCTTGGATCGAAGCAGGGAAATGAACGCATCGAGCGTATTGCTTTCAATGTCTTTCTCGAATCCCCACACGGCTTCGATCAGAGCTGCCCTCTCAACCACCTGTCCAGCGCGGCGCATTAGGGCCTCCAGCAGACTGAACTCCGTCTTCGTGAGTGGAATCCTTTCGCCACCGCGGATCGCCTCATGTGTACCGAGATCCAGCACGAGATCGGCTACCCGAAGGCGGACGGGTTGCGCGATTGGGCCGCGGCGCGCCACGGCCCTGACCCGGGCAAGGAGGATCTCGAGCGAGAAGGGCTTGGTCACGTAGTCGTCTGCACCCAAATTCAAGCCCTTAACTACATCCGGGGCTGCATCCCGGGCCGTCAGCATTAGAATCGGCGTCCGGTTGTGCCTGGCGCGGAGCCTTCGGGCTACCTCGAATCCGTCCATTCTCGGAAGCATGACATCGAGCACGATCAGGTCAAAATCGCTAGTCTGCGCGTATTCCAATCCCGTGGGTCCGTCGGCGGCGACGGTCACGGCGTAGCCCTCCTCTTCCAGCCCCTTGCGCAGCAGCGCCGCCATTTTGGGCTCGTCTTCTACCACGAGCAGCTTCATGAGTCGAATTCCAGATTATACGTATACATCCGCCATCTGAAGATCCGCTGAAAGCAAAGCCTTTGCCGGGACTTTCAGCGAAACTTCAGGTTACCTCGTTATGCTGGCTCCTCCACGTTCATCGGTCATCTGGTCGGCAGCCCTCTTGGGGCGACGGTGGCCGCGTTGGGTGTTTTCTTACCTTGCTGTCTGCTCGTCATCTTGCCTGCACCCTATTTCCGTAAGTTCGCGAAGAATCCGCAACTGAGGGCCTTCGTCGACGGTGTCACGGCGGCCGCGACCGGAGCGATTGCGGGCGCGGCCTTTGTCCTGGGCAGAGCGGCCATCGTTGACTTGCGTACGGCGCTGATTGCGGCCGTGACTCTTCTGATTCTGCTCAAGATAAAGAGGATCCCTGAACCTATTGTAATCGTGCTGGCCGGGGCTGCCGGGCTCGCGTTACGACCGTAGCTCCTCTTTCAGGGAAACTTCAGATTCATCAAAGACAATCAAGCCATGGTGAAGCCTATGATACGTGTCGGACTCCTTTGGTTAGTTGTAGGGTCGGTCGTCCCTGCAAGTGCAGAGGTGATCGGCTTTGACTCGGCTAGACCCGGAAGCCTGCCCGCCGGCTGGACCTCGGCTATGACTCACACGGGCGGAGCTCCCAAATGGGAAGTTGTTCAAGACAGCGCCGCGCCCAGCAAGCCGAACGTCCTGGCGCAAACCTCGTCCGATCGAACCTCGGGCCGGTTTCCGCTTGCGGTCTACGAAAAGGCGAACTTCAAGGACGGTGAGCTCAGCGCCACATTCAAAACGATCTCCGGAAGCGGTGACCAAGCCGCTGGGCTGGTTTGGCGGTACCGTGACCCGGACAACTACTACATCGTACGCGCAAACGCGCTCGAAGACAATGTCGTCCTTTACAAGGTAGAGGGCGGTAAGCGGATCTCGCTGGCGCCCAAGGGGACGCCGTCTCGGACTTACGGTGTGAAGCACAAGGTCCCCAAACAGACCTGGACGAAGCTTGGAGTGAGCTTCTCTGGCAACCAGTTCGTGGTGTCCCTCGACGGCCAGAAGATCATGGAAGTCGAAGACTCAACGTTCCCAGGGGCCGGGAAGGTTGGGCTCTGGACGAAAGCCGACAGCGTAACCTATTTTGACGACTTCGAGGTCAACCAAAAATAGCGATGAAGTGGATCACCCGCGAGAAAGTGAAGGTGGACCGTGTCGCGTGCCCGTGGCTGATCAAGAACTTCATCGATCCCCAGGCTGAGTTTGTCTTCCTGCCGCGTGACACAGATTGGGGTAGCATCCGAGACGGGACTGTTTACGATGTGCCCGAATGCGAACTGGGGCACCACGGCGAGGACGTGTCTTTTAACTCGATCCTAGAGAAGTACAACCTCAATAATCCCGCGCTTCATCTCTTGGGTGAGATCGTTCGGGCGGCGGACTCCCATCCCCACGATCCTCACCCCGCTGGGGAGGGTCTGCGTTGGGTCGCCGACGGCTTCAGCGCGCTGGGGCTGAGCGATCACGAGATCCTGGAGCGAGAGTTTATCGTATACGACGCGCTGTACGCGGAATGCCGGCGAAGGGCCCAAAGCGAAGTACAAGTATGAAGAAGCGTTTCGCGGCGGGATTTCGTCCGTCTCGCCCAGTTCCGCGCCTTCCGATGGGAAGTCCTGTAGCCTTCAAAGCCGAAGGATCTTGGCGGCGATTTCCTCTCCCGCCTCTTCTTGCAGGAAATGTCCGGCGCCGGGGATGGTGTCGAAGGTCGCGCCGGGGATCCGGGCGGCCCAGCGGCGGCCCAACTCGGCGGGGAAGATCACGTCGGCGTCGCTGAAGATCACGTGCACCGGCTTGGCCCAGGCCGAGCGCCTGAGCGCAGCGGGCCTGGTCTTCGGCGTTGCCTTCGACCGGCTGGGCGAACGGCAGGCACCAGGGGAAACGGCGTGGGCCAGCTTTCGAGGCGGCGTCGGGGAACGGAGCTTCGTAGGCGGCCTCGACCGCGGCCAGGTCCTGACCCGGGCGGCGCAGGCTCCGGGCCACCACTTTCCCGCACGGCAAGTCCGACCGGCCGAGGGCGTACTCCCGCCACTTCCTCAGATCCTCGGACACCTGCGCCCCTTCCCGGTGCAGCCAGGTATTCAGGATGACCAGCCGCTCGAAGCGCTCCGGGATGTCCACCGCCTGGCGCAGCCCGATCGGCCCACCCCAGTCGTGCACCACCAGCGTGATGTCGCGCAGGTCAAGCGACTCGATCAGCCAGCGTATCGACTGAATGTGTCGCTCGATCGTGTACCAGCCATCCTCGGTCACCTTGTCGCTCTTGCCGAAGCCGATGTAATCCGGCGCGATCGGACGATAGCCGGCCGCCGCGAGCAGCGGGATCATCTTGCGGTAGAGATAACTCCAGGTCGGCTCCCCGTGAAGCAGAAGGACAGGCTTTCCGGCTCCCTCGTCCACGTAATGCATTCGCAACCCCTGCCAGTCCAGGTAGTGCGGGGCGAAGGGATAGCCGGGCAGAGTGGCGAAACGTTCTTCGGGGGTGCGAGCGACATCACTCATACTTCACATAGAACGGCGAGGTCCAGGCGATCTCCGGGTCGCCGTCCGGGTTTTCGGTGTCCCGCTGGAACACGCGCAGGTAGTAGTAGCTGCTGCCCGGTTTGGCGTCGGCGTCGCGGAAACGCAGGGTGGCCGTGCGGGCCCTCGGCGACTGGGTAAGGACGTACTTGCCGTCCTTCACCACGTCGATGCGCAGGATGGTGTCGGGGGCTTCGATGGTGACGGTAATCTCGGGGGGCGTGGCGGCGCGGGCGGAGAACTGCTCGCCGGGCATGTGGCCGGAGGCGGCGGCTTTCACGATGATCTCGTCGCTCGCCGCGTAAGTGCGCCGGGCGAACATGCCGTCGAGCAGGCCTTCCTGGCTGATTTGCTCGCTCCACACCGCGGCCCAACTGTTGTGCGTGGAGCCGTGGTCGCTGAAGGAGACGAAGCCGTAAATATTGCCCTTGGCCAGGGCGTCCCGCGCAAAGTGTCCCGGCTCGTCGACCTGGGTGGGGCCACGTTTTTCCTTGTCCGGCAGGCGCCACGCCTCGTAGCTGCCGCGGGCGCCCTGGTACATTTCGAGCAGGCAGTCGAAGCGCGAGTTGGGCCAGTTCCAGTCGGCCAGCGGCCCGGCGCCGAAGGTGTGCGGGACGATCACCGCCTTCTGCCCGCTCTGGGTGAACACGTTCTTCTCCATCCAGTCCCACAGGACGGGCGGCTGGTTGTCGGGCGCAGCGATGCCTCGCGAGCGGTCGATCGGGCGCAGCGGCGCCCCGCGCCTGAGGAACAGGATATTGCGGTGGCCGGCGGGGCGGTTCATGGAGTGCTCGTAGCTGTAGACGCCGAGGAACACCGGCGAGTGAGACATCAGGTCGACCGTTTTTTGCACCGTCCACCACTGGTAGTCGCGCAGGCCGTCGGGCCAGGTTCCGCCCACCACCTCGTTGTGGTCGCTGGTGCCGAGAAAATCGAGCTGGGCCGCATCCATAGCGTAGCGATAGGTATCGAGCACCGAGCCGTCTATCCCGCTATGGCCGCGGATGTCGGTGTGGCGGTGGCAATCCCCGAGCAACAGCGTGTAGCGTTTGCCGGCGAGCTCCTGGGTGGCTCGCACCCGTGGTTTGAACACGGTGGCCGGCGGGGCCACGGCCAGCGGGGTCAGCGCCGTCGTCGCCGGCTCGCCTTTGGCGAGCGAAGCCAGGTAGACGTTGTAGTGCAGGGCGTGCATCTGGTCTTTGGGGACGTTGGTCTGCGAACGGCCGTCGCTCGAGTAGACGACGCGCAAGCCGCGGTCGGAGGCAACGGCGAGCCCGGCGTGCTGGGTGTTCTGGCCCGAGCTTTCGGCCAGGCGCAGGGGCGTGGTCCAGCCGCCGGGACCGAGGCGCGTGGCGTAGAAGTGGTAAATCTCGTTGGGCTGGACAAAGGTCCAGTGGCGAAAGATCATCCACAAGGCGCCGGCGCCATCCACGGCCAGGTGGGGTAACTCGGCGTAGCGCTCCATCCGCCCGGTGAGCACTTTACGGATGTCGGCGGCCGGCGAAAGCACCTGCTTGCCGTCCCACACGCGCAGGCGGAGGGTCCGCGAAAAATGCAGGCCGTTGCTGCCGGGGGCGCGGCTGGCGCGGGAAAAATCCTTGCCCCAGTTGATGCCGGCTTCGTCCCAGGCCACCCACACGCGGTCCTGCCGGTCGACAGCGACTGAGGTGTGGAACTGGGCCTCAGGCTCGGTAGCGATGGGAATGGGCGCTGAAGCGCGGCTGCCATCGAATGAAGCCAGGAACACGTCGTAGTTGCCGGCCTGGTAGCCGTCCCAACTGATCCAGGCCGTGCCCTTTGAATCCAGAGCCACGGCCGGCTCCCAGTCGTTGGCCAAGCCCGGCGAGACGCGCACCTCGGGACCCCAACGCCGATTGCCGAAACGCCGGGCGTAGACGTCGCTCTGCCCGTTGCGGAACGATTGCCACACGACGGTGACGTTGCCCTGGGCGTCGGCCGCCGCACGGGCGTTGAAATCGCCGTGGGGGGCGCGAGTGAGCCGTTCGACGACCCCGGCTCTGCCCGCCGCAGAGATAGTGGCGCTGAACAACTCGAAATTGCCTTCCGCTTGGCCGGACCACACGGCCACAGCCCCACCATCCGGCAGCGATGCGATCGCCGGCGAGTAGTGGTCGCCAGAGCGGTCGTCGAGCGCGATGGGATCGAGCCACCGTCCCCGAGGCGTCTGCCG
>JACQDI010000474.1 GCA_016201195.1 Acidobacteriota bacterium
AGCGTGTCCATGAACACGTAGGAGCCGCACTGTAGCTCGGTCAGCGACCCCGTGTCGATGTTGTAGGTACCGGTCGAGCCGCCCGAGATGAAGCCTACCGGCAGCCCAGACTTCTTGCACAGCTCGACAGTCTGGAGCAGGCCGGCGATATCGCTCTGGGACTTCTTGCGACGGGCCTCCCAGGTATGGGTATGGGAGGCGCCGCCCGAGTAACCCATCAGCCCGGCCAGGCGGAGGTGCTTCGAGGAGTTTACCTTCTGGGCGAGCTCGTGAGCCGGCTCGCCGGGCTCCATGCCGTGGCGGGTCAGCCCGGCGAACACGTCCGCCGCGACGTTGAGCTTGACGCCCGCCGCGCCGCCCGCCTGCTCCAGCCAATCGGCGGTGATCGGGTCGTCGACCACCACCATAAACGTCGGATCGCGCTTGGAGAGGGCGACAACGCGGTTGATGTTGTTCTTGCCGGCCGGCTGGCGGGTCCAGAACACACTCTTGATGCCCGCGCCCGACATCAGCTCCGACTCGGCGATGGTGGCGGTGGTGGCGCCGATGGCTCCCAGGGCAATCTGGCGCTTGACGATGTCCGGGCTCTTGTGAACCTTGACGTGGGGGCGGATGTTGATCCCGGTGGCCTTCGAGTGGTCGGCCATGGCCTTCAGATTTTTCTCGAACAGGTCCAGGTCGACGATCATGCACGGCGTCGGCAGATCCTCTTTACTGAGGCCGCGGAAATCCTTGCGCGCGATGCGGGCCTCGATGTCGGAAGCGCGAAAATCAGTTTTGGCGGCGCGGGCGCTGAAACCACCCAGTAGAGTCCCGGCGGCGCCGGCTGTCAAAAAACTCCTGCGTGTTGTCATATTCTGACTCCTCTCTCCTGACTCCTTCTCTAATACCCTTTCACTTTATCGACCACGTTCCGCAACGGTTCCCCCTTTGCGAAGCGGGCCACGTTGTCCAAAATCAGGTCCCGATACCGCGCGCCGACGCCGTCGGAGACGGTGGCAACGTGCGGGGTAATGATGACGTTTTCAAACTTCCACAGCGCGTGACTCTTGGGCAGCGGCTCCGGGTTGGTCACGTCCAGGCCGGCGCCGGAGAGCTTCTTTTCGTCGAGGGCCTTGACCAGGGCGTCGGTTTGATAGAGCTTGCCGCGCGAGACAGCGATGAAGTAGGCGCCCTTCTTCATCAGCTCGAATTGCCGGGGACCGATCATGCCCTCGCTCTGGGGCGTATGCGGCGCGGAGATGAACACCACGTCAGCCAGCGGCAGCACGGTATCGATGCGGTCCGGCGGCACCACGCGGCTGATGTAGGTCGTGAGCGGGATCTCCTTGGGGTCCACGCCAATTACGGTCATCCCGAAGGCGTGGGCGCGCAGCGCGATCTGGGTGCCGATGCCGCCGCAGCCGACGATCACCGCCGTCTTGCCGCGCAGCTCGATCGCCTTGTAGTCCTGGCGGCCGATCTGCTCTTCGCTGGTGCGCTTGGGAATGACGCGGTAGAGATCGCGGGTCAGGGCCAGCAGCAGCGAAAACGCGTGGTCGGCGATCTCCGGGCCCTGGATGATCTTCGCGTTGGTGAGCATCACATCGCTGTTCGTGAATTCCGGGAAGCGGTAGTTCTCCACCCCCGCACTGTAAATGTGCACCCACTTCAGCTTCTTGGCGGCGCGGAACAACTCGGGGGAGATCACGCCGAGGATGGCGTCCGCGTCGGCCACCTGCTGAGGCAGGTTGCCGGGCGTCCCGGCGACGAAGGTCACGTTGGGGGCCAGCTTCTGCATCTCGGGGATCATCGCCACGCCCATTCCCGTGACAACGATCTTCTTCTGCTGGGGGAATGCCGGCAGAACCGCGAGGGCCAGCAGGCAGGCGAGCCTCTTGAGCATCAATGTCTCCCTGGGCGAATTGTAGCAGAATTCAACGGCAAGTCAAAAGTCAAAGGGCAAAAGTCAAAAGTCAAAAGTAAAACCATTCGGTGTCCGGGGCCCCGTCAAGAAAGACTGCGGCGCAGCCGCCTCCACACTTTTGAATTTTGCCTTTTGACTTTTGACTTTTGCCTTGGTTGTTCATCGCCTGTACTTCGAGGGGATTCTGTACTCCACCCCCGCGTACCGAAACTCCTCCGAGCCGCCCAGCCCCCGAACGTTCAGCTCCGCCGTCCGCGAGGCGTCGTCGAGCGTGGCGAGCCTCCGCCCGGTCGCATCGAACCGCTCCTTGAGCCTCCGCGCCATGCTGTAGTTGATCGTCTGGAGCGCCTGCACGGCACGGACCTTGCGCTGGAATGTGCCGCTGATGTCGAGAACCGTGGGCTGCGGAACAAACGTCGCGGTGCTCTCCGGCTCGTGCCGGCGCGGGTCGAAGGGCTGCGCAAAGTAGTAAAGTTCCGGTGTGAGGTGCGGCTTGAGTCCCACGTCAGCGAAAGCGGGGCCGAAGTTCTCAAACGCCGCGGCCCGCCAGGCGTCCTCGGCGGCCCGCCCGGTGTAGTAGCGGTCGAGCACCCGGTCGTACTCGGTGTATGGGTTGGGGATGAACATCACCCGCGGCTGATAGTGGCGGATGTAGAAGATCAGCCGGTCGCGGATTTCGGTGAACGAGACGCCCGCCAGCTCAGCGGCGCGGTAGCCGAGCGAGATCACTTCCTTGACCCCGAGGATCCGGGCCGCCTCTTCGCTCTCGGCCTTGGTCCGCCGCGCGGTTTCCTCGGGCGGCACATCCCACGAGTCCTTCTCGTCGTTGGTCACCCGAATGACGTAAACCGTCGCGCCCTGATCGACCAGGGTGGCAATGGTGCCCCCGCCGGCCAGCAGATAATCGGAGGCGTCGGCGGTCACCACCAGGGCGACCTGCTTGGGCCGGATCAGCTTCGGCGGGGCGCTTCCGGACGGCCCCGGCTCAGCAGGCGGCTTTTCCGGATGCTTGAGGTACTCCTTCAAACCGGGCAGATAATCGAACTCGTCGAGGAAGTAATAATCCTCGGCGTATTTCACGCCGGCCTGGCTCCCGCGCAGCCGCGAGATCCAGTCCATGTGCCACTCTTCCATCCTCACCGCCGCGTCCTGATCGCTGAGGCCCTCGAACTCCGGCACGTACAGGTTTTCCTTGGCGAGGGCGGCGATCACCGCGCGTGCGGTGGCCGGATGGGCGTAGACGTTGCGATGGGTCTGATACGCCTTCTGCTTGCGCC
>JACQDI010000475.1 GCA_016201195.1 Acidobacteriota bacterium
CGCTGCCCCATCACCACGCGGATCCGCCAGGAGATCTGGGTGAAGATCCTGGGCAACGTGGCGTTCAACCCGATCAGCGCCCTTACCCGCGCCACCCTGGCGCAAATGACGCGGGACGCGGATGTCGCCGCGCTGGTGCGGAACATCATGTCTGAGACCGAGGCGGTCGCCCGGCGCCTGGGAATGGAGCTGCCCGTTTCCATCGACCAGCGCATGGCCGGCGCCGAAAAGGTGGGCGAGCACAAGACTTCCATGCTCCAGGATCTGGAGTCCGGCCGCCCGATGGAGTTGGAAGCTATCGCCGGCGCGGTGGTCGAGCTGGGGGAGCGGCTGGAAGTGCCGATGACCAACACCCGGGCGGTGTACGCCTGCGCCAAGCTGCTTGCAAAGTCGAGAGTTTCGTGATTTGTTGATGGGAGCAGATGAGATCTCGCTGGATTCAACTCCTGGGTTCGCTGGTGGCGATGATCATGATCGCCAACCTGCAATATGCCTGGACCCTGTTCGTCGAGCCTCTCCAGGCGGCCACCGGGTGGAAGCTCTCCGACATTCAATGGGGCTTCACCCTGTTCATCATTTTTGAAACGTGGGTGATGCCCATTGAGGGCTGGCTGATCGATCGCATCGGGCCGCGCATCTTCATCAGCATCGCCGGCGTGCTCTGCGGCTTCGGCTGGACGGCGATGGGCTTTGCTAAGACATTAGGCCAGCTTTACCTGTATTACTCGATCGCCGGCGTGGGCGCGGCGTTCGTCTACAGCGGGTCGATTGCCGCGGCTCTGAAATGGTTTCCCGACCGGCGCGGCCTCGCCTCGGGCATCATCGCCGCCGGCTTCGGATCCGGCTCGGCGGCGTTCATTCCGCTGATCGCCAGCCTGATCAAGCAGCACAACTACCAGACCGCGTTCTTGTATACGGGCGTGGCGCAGGGGGTGATCATTCTGCTGGCGGCGCAGATCCTGCGGAACCCCGGTCCAGAGTTCGCCTACTCGAAGGCGTCCCTGAGATCCGCCGCGGCCCAGGTTCGGCGAAGCGGCGAACAATTCACCACGGGAGAAATGCTGCGCTCGCCGCACTTCTACGCGCTCTACGCGATGTTCGTGATGATGGCCACCGGCGGGCTGATGATCACCGCGCAAGCCGGGCCGCTGGCCAAGGAGTGGGGAATCAGCCTGGCCGCCCTAACCACGGCGCTGACCCTGACCCGTGTGGCCAACGGCGCGAGCCGCATTTTCTGGGGCTGGGGGTCGGACCGCCTGGGCCGCGAGACCACCATGTTCCTCGGGTTCATGCTCCAGGCCGCGGCGCTGTTGAGCGTCTTGCTCGTGGGGCGCGGTTCGGGCGTTTTGTTTGCCATCACCCTCACGCTGGTGTTCTTCACCTGGGGGGAAGTGTTTTCGCTTTTTCCGTCCATCACCGGCGACTACTTCGGGTCGCGAAATGCGGCGTCCAACTACAGCTTCCTCTACAGCGCGAAAGGCGTTTCCTCGATCATCGGCGGCGGCCTGACGGCGCTGCTGTTCGAGAAATTCGGGAGCTGGTCGGGGGCGTTTTACGGCAGCGCGGCCCTGGCGCTGCTCTCCGGATTGATGGCCCTGGGTCTGCGCCTGGCACCGCTGCCCAAGAAAGTGGCACGTCCGGTGGCCGCCGCCCCGGCCATTGATTCCGCAACTTGAAGCGCTGGATTTTGCCGGTGGCCGTTTTGGGCAGCTAAGGGGTGATACGCTGCTTGACGAAGTCCTGTAGCTCGGCCGCGCTCGCCGCGCGGCCCGGCTTCAGTACGACACAAAATGTTCAGAAGTGCAGGGGGGGCTAGATTATCAGGACCCGCGATCGCTGGTAGCTCGAAGCGCAGCCGCTCGACGGCGTCGGCCAGCTCCCGGCCCACCCCCAGGTCGTGGGAATTCAGTTTCAGCCTGTAGCCGGGGACCAGGGGAGCGCTCTCGTCCACCGCCATCGTCAGGTACGCCAGCGGCGGCTCAATCGCCAAGCGCCAGTGCTTGTAGCGGCTGGGATGCGTTTCCAGTTCGATCGCCACTAGATTCGTTATAGAATTACTGCGTCATGTCCCGAATCTCTGTGTTGCTTCTGGCGCTGGCCGCTTCGGCCCTTGCGCAAGGCCCCAAGGTTTTTATCGTCACCGATATGGAGGGTGTCGGCGGGGTGAACAACGCCGACGAGCAGCTC
>JACQDI010000476.1 GCA_016201195.1 Acidobacteriota bacterium
TTCCAGGTGGACTACCTTCACCTGGCCGCGCCCTCCTCGAAAGTGGCCCTGGTCACGGTTCATTACCGGCAGCCCGAGAAGCTCGCCACCTGCTTGCGCTCCTTCCGGCAAGCGGATCATCCGAGCCTCCGGCTGATCGTGGTGGAAAGCGAGGCCGAGGAGGCGCAGCTCGTGCCCTTGCGCAAGCAGTTCCCGGACGTCGACTGGGTGCTCGCCGAGGAAAATGTCGGGTACACCGGCGGCAATAACCTAGGCATCCGCCGGGCGCTCGACGAAGACTGCGAATACATCCTGCTGGTGAACGCCGACACCGAATGCATCGCCCCCGATTTCATCGGCCGGCTGGTGCGCTTTCTGGAGCTGAACCCGCGCGTCGCCCTGGCTGGCCCCCGCGTCTACCTGCGGCAGCGGGGCCAGGTGCAGAACACCGTCCTCCGCTACCCGTCGCTGCTGCGCAACCTGGTGGACTGGTTCGGCTTCCGCCTCGTCCCCGCACGCTACGAGCGCTCTGGAAACACGGTGCGAGCGGCCGAGATGCTCAACGGCGTTTGCGTGATGCTGCGCGCGGCGACCATCCGCCAGGTCGGGGCCTTCGATCCCCGCTTCTTCATGTATGTCGAGGACGCCGACCTCGGCCTGCGGCTTCGCCGCGCCGGATGGCAGCTCACCTACGTACCGATTGACAGTATCGTCCACCATCAGGCGGAGGCCGGTTACGACCTGTATGGCTGGGCCAGCCTGCTGTTGCGGCGCAACGCCGTCTACTTCCTGCACAAGCATCACCGCCGCGTCCAGGCCTGGCTGCTGGCCGCCGCCAACCTGCTCCTCGCCCTGGCCCGCGCCTGCGCGGCCACCTCGGCCCCCCAGTGGCGGCGCCGCTGGGATTTCTGCCGCGCCCTGTCGCGCGAATTCCGAGGGGTGCTGTGGACCGCTTCCTGGGAAGCCCCCGGATCCTGGAGGCCCTCTCCGGAATGACCTCGCCTCCGCAGACCCGCGCCTTCAGCTACATCGATGACGGTCACCGCGCTGCTAATCGGATCCGTCGCCGCCTGCATTGGCGCCGTGCCCGCTTTGCGACCCCTGCGAGTGGCGGCAGCGACACTCAGCCTGAGCGTCCTCCTCGCACTCACGACCTCGGGCCTGCGCAACCGCCTGGTCACCGGAGAGTTCGCCCTCGGCTCCAGTCATGACGGCATCACCCTGTGGGAGTTCAACGGACCCTACACTAAACAAACTCTCTGCCTCCGCCAGGTCGAAGCGCTTCCCTATGACTTCGGGATAATGGGCCAACACTCGGAGGCAGGCCGCGTGATATGAAACCCCAGGCTCCCGGCAGCTTCCTCTCCGGCGTGTTCTGGAACACCGGTTTGATGGCGCTTTTCTGGCCGCTCGGCGTGGCCGTCAGCGTGGTGCTGGGGCGCTGGCTGGGCCCCGCCGGCAAGGGCGAGTACACTTTGGCTACCCTGGTGGCGACTCTGCTGTTTACGCTACTCAATCTCGGCATTCCCTCCTCCATCTCCTACTACCTCGCCGGGGGCCGCACGCCCGAGAGTTCCCTGGTCAAGACCGTCACCGCCTTGGCCGGGATCCTGGCTTTGCTGGCGGCGGCTATCGCCTTCCTGGTTGACCGCGCCGGATGGTGTCCCTCCCTGTTTGGCGTGCCGCGCCTCTCGCCCGCCGCCTGGCTGATCGTGCTCGCCTTGCCGTTCCAGTTTGCCGGCTGCTTTCTCCTGTTCGTGGTCCTGGCCCAGGGCCGCCGCATCCTGTTTGCCGCTGTACCCGGCATCGGACAGTTCGCCGTCGCCGTCCTCGTCGCCGCGCTCGTCCTGCTGCACAAGCTCACTGCCTTCACTGCCGCCGGCGCCCTGGTCGGGTCGCAGGTGCTGACCGCCGCCATTCTGCTCGGGTATGAGCAGCATCGCCTCCGCTTCCTGCAGTCGCCCTTGCTGGCCGGGGAGTCGCTGCTGGGTCTGGCCCGGTACTCCGCCCTCAGCCACACCGGCAACGTGCTCCATTTCCTGACCCAGCGCGTAGACGTGTTCATGGTGAGTGTGCTGGTTGACCTTCGCGCCGTGGGCCTCTATTCGGTAGCTTACGGATTGGCCGAGCTGCTGCTGCTGCTCCCGCAGAGGCTTGGTGCGCTATATCTTCCCCGCATCGCCGCGGAGCCGGTTCCAGCGGAGAAGGGCGAAGAGATCCGCGTGTCCTGTTCTCTGGTGCTGATGGGAAGCGTCGCGGCGGCCGCCGTGCTGGCGCTCCTCGCCCCTGTCGCCATCCGCCTCCTGTACGGGCCGGCCTTTACCCCGTCAGTGAGGCCCTTTCTGCTTCTACTGCCCGGCGCCTGTGCCCTGGCCGCCAGCTCGTTGCTCGGCGCCTACTTGGCCGGGGCGGGCCGGGTGAAAGTCACTTGCGCCGTTGCCGGGCTGAGCCTGGGTTTCAATGTTCTGCTCAACGTGGTCTTGATCCCCCGCTACGGGATTTCGGGCGCCGCCGTCTCCTCCTCGCTGGCCTACGCCACGCAGGCCCTCCTGCTCGCCTGCGTCGTGGCCCGGCTCACTCACTCCCGGCCTCTCGCCATGCTCACCTCCGCCTCCCCCAGCGTCGTCGCCGGCATCCTGAAACGGGCGCTGGGCCCGACGCGCCTGGAAGTCAGATAAGAGCATGCCCGGCAGTTCCGCGGAAAACAGCCCGCCGGTCATGGAGTTCTTGCGCCGCCGGCAGCCGCGGCGGATCCTCGAGGTCGGCGTGCCGGCGGCCAAGTCATGAATTGCCCGCTGGCCATCTTCGCCTGTGTATAATTACGTTATGCTGGGGCCTTGGCGCGCCAATCTTTCCGGTTACTCCCGGCTCCTCCTCGCCCGGCTCTTTCCCCGCGACTATTCGCGAGAGCTGGCCAGGACCGCGCAGTGTCCGCCCCTGCTAGGTATTGAAACAACTAATATCTGCAACGCCGACTGCGTCTTCTGCGCCTACCAGTATATGGAACGGCCGAAGATCATCATGGATTTCGATCTGTACAAGAAGGTCATCCAGGACTACGCCCAATGCGGCGGCCGCAACGTCGGCCTGGCGGCCACCGTCGGCGACCCCCTGCTCGATCCTCGGCTCCTCGATCGCATCGCCTATGGAAAGTCGCAGGGCATGCAGGGATTCGGTTTCTTCACCAACGGCATCCTGCTGCACAAGTTTGACCTCCATACCCTGCTCACCTCCGGCCTCGGCGCCCTGCACATTTCCCTCGCCGGCTTTGACCGCGAGACCTACCACCGCACCTATCGCGTGGACATTTACCATCGCGTCATCGAGAACGTCATCCGGCTTCGCCGCCTGCGCGCCGCCGGACTGCCCGTCGAGTTCGCCATGCGGTATGATAACTGGTCAGGCAAGATCAAGCCGGACGACCTGCTGGGGGCCATGCGCATGCGCCCCGTGCCCCGCAAGAAACAGCCCTGTTCCATGCTCTGGTTTGGCGCCACCGTCCACGCCGACGGCGTGTTTACGGTTTGCGGCTGCCGCGACCTGGACGGCACGAGCGAGCTCGCCCTCGGCAACCTGAAGCAGCACAGCCTCGCCGAGCTGTGGACCTCCGAACGGCTCCAGCGCATTCGGCGGGAGTTCACCACGCGCCTGCCCGACATCTGCGTCGATTGCGCCCAATACTCGCCGGTTTCGATCATCGGCTCCTGGCATCTTACGCTCATCAGCCAGATTCGCCCGGCCGAGGTCTGCCCGCTGCACGCTTGATCCGTGAGTCCCTCGGTTTACGCTGTTGTTCTGAACCACAACGGGGCCGGCTGGCTGAAACGCTGCCTGGAGTCCCTGCTCGCCTGCTCGTACCCGACGCTGCGGGTGCTGCTGGTCGACAATGCCTCCACCGACGACAGCCTCCAGGTGGTGCGGGAATTTAGCGGGCGCCTTCACCTCCTCCAAAACAGCGAGAACCTCGGCTTCTGCGAGGGTAACAATCTGGCCATCCGCTATGCGCTCGAACACGGCGCCGACTACGTGGCGCTGCTCAACAACGACACCTGGTTCGAGCCGGAGTGGCTGGACAGCCTGGTAGCGGTCGGCGAACGGAACCCGCAGGTGGGCATCCTGGGGCCGGTGCAGTTCTGTTTTGACAGCCAGGAGTTCAATACCTGGACGACCAGCGCGCTGCCTCATCTACTCGACGCCCTGCGCCAGCCGGCCGGCCCGGAGGCGTGGTTCCCGGTCGAGTGGGTGGAAGGCTCCTGCCTCGTCGCCAAGCGCGCGGTGTTCGAGCGC
>JACQDI010000477.1 GCA_016201195.1 Acidobacteriota bacterium
CGCTGAAGTCGAAGTAATAGGCGCCGGATTGCAGCGGCCGGATGCTATGCTGCTTGATCACCAGTTGCTTGGGACCGGTGCCGCCCCGGGCGCTGTAATCGAACTTCAGGTTGCCCAGCCCGCTGGCCCCCACATCGGCGTTGAACCGCACCAAAATGTCCAGACTATAGAGGATGTCCGTGTCGATGGCGATGGTGAGGGAAACCGCCCCCGGGGGCACATAGATGGCGAAACCGAAGTCCCCGCCATAGAAGCTCCCCGCCACCGTCCCGATCGGCAACGTGAAGGTCACCGGAATCCCGTTGGTCAGCAAAGTGTTGGCTGAGCCGGCTGACGCGAACAGGCAGGCAAGCAACACCAAAAGTAGAGTCCGGTATCTCAAGAGGACCTCCGCCAAAATATGATCCAAACTGGAGATCGTGTGCTCACGGTTTCCATCACTCCAGGGGAATGCCGAACAGAGCCTCCACCGCTACCGGCGTGTCGCCCCGCGTCGCCGGGCGAAAAGCCCATCGCTTCAGAGTGGCCACTGCGCTTCCATCGATCTCATCCTCTCCGGTTCCGCGTATCATTCGGATATTCTCCGTCTCTCCTCGCTCGTTAACCAGGGCGTAGACAACGAGGCGCTTGACGGTTCCTGCCGTGGTCTTCACATCCAACGGAATCCTTTCCAGCGGATAGGGTGGCTGGACGTTTCGTTTGGGCAGGATGCGGATGACGCCGTCGGAGGTGTTCACGAACGACTTCGTTTCTGAGCCAGGCACACAGTATTGCAGAATCCACCGGCGGGGGGCGCCCGGGACTTCGAAATAGACGGTGTAAACCGGTTGGCCGGTCAAAACTTCGGCGCCTTCGAGCGCCGTGTCCTGAGCTGACGATTGCACCACGATGACACCGAGATTGCCTTTAGGAACAGGCCGGATCGCGGGCCCGGCATTCTCCTTGCGTTCCGCGCCGGCATTGGCGGACCCAGGCGGCGTGCCGGAAGGGGCGCCGGCTTTCAGAAGATCGGCGTAGCTGCCTTTGGCCGCCGGCGCGGGAGTGTTTGCAGCCGGCGTCGAATCTTTACTCGCCGTGTCGCGGCCCGGAGTCTTAGCAGTATCCTCCTCCTTTTTGTTGGTCCCGGCGGCGGCGGTGGAATCCTTCGGCGGGTTTTCCCCGGCCGCGCCTGCAGCCGGAGTGGCCGAGGAAGCCGGCGGAGATTCCGGCAGCCGGTTTCCAAGCTCCAACAGATAGCCGGCGGTGGGCGGCGCCGGGTTGCGCATCAACGAAATCAAGTTCATCGGGTTGTCCCCGGGAACGGCGGTGGCCGGAAGGTTCCCCGAGTCTTCAAGCGGTGGAGCCGGCATGCGCACGGGCGAGACGTTTCCAACCGGGAGCGGCAACTGGGGCGGCCAGGGAACCAGCACCGGCGTCGCGCCCACTTGCAGTTCGGAGATGGTCACATTCTGGTTGGGCCTTTGCACGCTGGGCGCCGCGTGAGGCAGCGAAAAGGTGGGCAGAGAGGGCTTCTCGGGGATCCCCACCAGCCGCGAAATATCCAGGGGGGCAGGGCCCTGCGCCCAAAGAAAGGCCGTGGGAAGATTGGGCGGGAGGGCGATCGTAGTTTCGCGCGGCTGATCGGGCTGGATCACGACGTCCTTGCTCGGGCCGGTCAGGGAACGAGGGAGTTCCAGCCTGGGCCGGTTCAGGGCCGCCACAGTGGACGGCTGAATCCCGGATCTCGACGTGGGCCGCTCTGGGGAGCGTGCTTTCGGCCGGGGACTTGTTCGGACACGAGCGCGGGGTAACGCCCGCGCTGGGGTGGTCTTCTCCGGGCCCTCCGGCGCTGCGTAGAATAGCGGCGCTGGAATGCGGAACTCCACGATCTTGACGTTGTATTTCGCAAAATCGAAGTTCAACCGATCCGGAAACAAGTACGGCAGCACGGGGGTGCCCAGCAAAACGGCGACGTGCAACAAAACGGAGATGAGGTGCCCGCCCACGGTAATGCGGGGCTCCAGAAGAGCAGTAGAGAAAAGCTCGCGCTCCAGCGGGAAGCCCTCTCCGGTAAACAGATCGGACAGCGGCGTCTCGATGTCGGCAGGCCTGGAACGAACCGCGTAGACAATGGCGACGGTGAACAGAGCGGCGGAAATAACCGCTGTTAACAAGCCGGCGAGGCTGAATACAGGCATCCTCTACCCTAAAAGGCCCAGCTAATACCGACAGCGGGCATCCACTGGTGAAAGATTCCGCTGATCTTGGCCCCCGGGGCGGCGGCGAATATCTTAGGCACCTTGGTGATGTAGTCGCGGAATTCCAGGTGGAACATCATCCGCCCGGCGGCCTGGATCTTCACGCCGCCGCCGAAATCAACCGTCGGCAGCGCTTCGTTGGTCTTGGTCAGCAGGGCCAGTTTGCTGAGCGTCTGGAAGGCTTGCTCGGTTCCGGCGCCCTGGTAGAACTTCAGGCCGCCTCCGCCCGCCACGTAGGGACGGACGTGCGACTGGCGGCCGGCGGCGTAGACCATCAGGTCGTAGTGAATCAAATGGGAGCGGCCGGAAAACGTGGCCTCGGAGCCTCCCGAGCTGAGTTTCAGATCATTTTGCGAGTACAGGTAGCGCAGCTCGCCGCCCAGGTGATCGCTCATGCTCTGGCCCAGGAAACCGCCCACCGAGAACCCGGGCTTGAAACCAACGGAGCCGGAGGTGGATCCTGACGTTACGCCGGCATTGCGGTAGGCGGCGCCACCAGCCAGGGCGCCGATTTCAAAGCTGGTCTGAGCCCGCGCCGCTAAGGCCAGGCCAAAGAAGAAAATGAGCAACAACCAGGGGGGCAAGAAGTTTTTCTTCATATTGTTTTGGGGTCTCAATCCACCACGCGCACGTTGATGGTGGTGCTGGCCGTGCCCATGTTGATGGTCAGCGGGATCTGCATGCCTTCCGGCGCATCCCCCGGAACCCTCACGTTGAGCTGGTAGACGCCCACAAAGCCGGGGGCCAGTCCGGCGTAGTCCACCGGCGCGGCTTTGCCGCCGACGGTGATGGCCGGCCGCACCCGGCTGCTCGACAGCGGCGACACCGGCCCCGGGAACCCGTCCCCCACCGCCGGCCCCACCTCCCCCAGCCCGGTGGCAAAGATCAGGAACGTATCATTGGGATGCAGGGGGTTGGACAGCGTGGCGAGCTGGCTGTTCTTGGCCCGGATCACCGCCGGAAACTTCTCCGTCTGTCCCCCCGCCGAGATCTGGAACACCGCCGGCGCCACCGTCTTCACGTTGGCGTAATAGATGTCGCTGAGGCCCCCCGGGGTGTGCAGCACGGTGGTCGCCTGGCCCTGCGTATCGAACGGCAACTGCCCGTTGATCTGCGTCGGCGAGGCATACAGCAGCGGCATCCGCAGGCCGTTCACCGTCACGCAAATGCTGGCCAGCGAGGTGGGAAGCGGCAGCGCCGTGGCGCCGGCCGTCTCCGGCGCCAGGTTCTGCCCGAAAATCGAGATCAGACCCCCCGGCGCCACCGCGTCGCTGAAATCGGCGGCGCTGGTGATGGCCGTCACCCGCGGAATGGCGATCCCCGCGTCAAACGCCCCCGGCAGCTCGATCAGACCCGTGGTCGAGGTGGAGATCAGATTGCCGTTGCGCAACCCGGTCAGGGTGCGGATAAACGGAAACTTGATGGTGGTCAGCGGCGCTTCCACCATCCGCACCGGCGAGCGCCGCAGGCCCGGCGTGCGCACGTCAAAACGCTGCACCGTCCCGGTGTCGGTCACCACCCCGCCCGGCGACGCCGTGCGCACCGCCGCCTCCCCCACGAAGGCGAATCCGGCCGGGAGGCCCGGCGCGTCGGTGAACTGCGACTGCGGCACCAGCGCCAGGTTCATAACGTTGTTCTCCACCACCACCGAGGTCGGACCGGCCGCGATCGCTCCTTTCAGCGAGCCAAACGGTTTACGCGACAGAGTCACGAGCTGCAAGCCGGCATCCCACAGTTTCACGTTGCCGTCGTCCTCCGCGATGAAGATGCCTCCCATGTTGGCCATCGGAACCATCGCCGTATTGGCGCTCAAGTCGTTCGTGTAGACGCCCAGCGTGCCCAGAGCGGCCGCGTAGCGCCGCGTGATCTCGAGCGAATCCAGCCGCGCCCTGCCCTCGGGGCGCCGCGCTGCCACCAGGATCGTGTTGTTGTCGGTGGCCACGGAGATCGGATTATCGCCGTACGGCAGGAAGAAATACCCCTCGTTCTGCATGGTGTCCAGGTTGATCACCGTCAGGTTCTCCCCCGCCGAGTTGGCCACCAGCAGGTAGCGGCGGTCGGAGCTGAGGCTCATCCACGTGGGCTGGTTGCCGGTGCGAAAGGTCCCCAGCAGCCGCAAGTCGGAATTCTGGAACACGTGCAGCTCGTTCTTGGTCTGCTCCAGCACGTAGAACTGGTCGCGCCGCGAATCGGCCAGGATGTCCACCAACTGGCCCGGTAGCGGCACTAGGCGGCCGCGCTGATCGGCGTCCTTCACGTTGATCTCGAGCGCGATCGGCAGTAACTGGTTCACCCCGGTCTGCGAGGTGATCACGATCTGGGCATGCGTGGTCCCCTGCACCTTGGCGTAGGCGGCAAAGTCCACGACAATCTCCACCGTAGCCGGCGCTTTGCCCGAGGAAGGATTAAACGTCACCCCCTTGGCGAGGGTGGTGATCTGGAAGTCGGCATTGCCCTCGATGCGCAAGAACTGCCGTAGCGGGTTGCGCTGGCAGAAATCAAACTGGAAGAATACCTGCTCCGCCGCCGGACGAACCTGCGGCTGCGCGGCCAGCTCCGCCAGCGGCAGATACAGCACACCGGATTCGCTCCCGGCGTAGAGAAACCGGCCCCCGCCGGCCAGCACCACCCGCCCGGTGATCCGCTCCGGAAGCAGGATCCGGTCGCGAATGGTCATGTTGTCGGCGTCCTGCAGCAGCAGCCGGGGGGGGTCCAGAGTCGTGGTGGTGGTGGTCCCGGGAACCAACGTGCAGACCGGCGGCGTGGTGACAGTGCAGGTCAGGACCGGAGGACCGCCCGCCGTCGTCACGGAGACCGACTCGGCGTAGGAGGCGTACAGGCGCCGTAGCCCGAAGTCAATAACCCCCCCGCCCAGGTTCACCTGGGTGCGGTCCGTGTCCGGATTCTCCGCCATCACCCGCAGCCGGCGATCCAACACGTACTGGCCGGCCATAAAATAGGAGCCGTCAAATGCCGCCGTGATCAGCGGCGGGGCCAGCGGGTGAAACAGCGAGGCGGTCAGCCGCACGTTGAGCACCGCCGAGGGCGAGGGCACCTGGTAGACGAACAGAAACGTGTCGGTGAGCCCAAAAATATAATTCCCGTCGCCGGAAGCGCTCATGCTGGCCTTGGTGATCTCGCGCGGAAACTTCGGCTCCGGCACCGGCAGGGGCAATCCCGACGAGGGGATGCAGCTACTAAGTAGACTGAGTGGGCACACCACTTCGAAGGTGCCGCCGTTGGGCCGGAACCGCTGGATGTCCACCGTGGTGGTGATCAGCGCCGCCCCGTCGGCCCCGAAGGCCACCGCCAGCGGCGGATAGGAGATCGCATAATTCTGGCGGGACAAGTCGTTGAGGTTGATCACGGTAATCGAGCTGATGGTGGTCGTGCCCAGGTTGAGGTAGTTGGTCACCACCAGGTATTGCCCATCCGGAGACAGAGCCAGACCCGAGGGGGACCGCCCCATGTTCATCGAACTCACCAGCCGGTTGGTGGCGGTGGAGATCACGTCCACCTGCCCGGCCGTGAAATCGGCGGCGTAGATCACCCCGCGAGGCTCATCCAGGATTAACTCGC